>JASBUS010000038.1 GCA_030147745.1 Alphaproteobacteria bacterium | reverse complement strand
AACCATCGACAATATCCCCGACCAAATGCATTTCACGCATTTGAATATGGCTGAGCATTTGATAAAGCATCTTTGCTTTACAATGTTTCGTGCCAAAATGTATGTCGGAAATAAATACGGTATCAAAGGCGAATTTAGGAAGCGCCCCGCTTTGTTGCTGCAGATCAAGTTCAAACATTAGTCCCTCCGGATTGAACTGATTACCTTTGCAGACAAGCTTATACGTGTTTCACCTGTGCGGTGCAACAAAAAATATGAAAATATTTCAGGGAAATAAAAAGGAAGACTGGACACGACCCGAAAAGCATCGCTGCGGCTGCTTCTTCTCAGACCTGACCGGATCCACAAAGTTTCCGCCCGCGCCAGCCTTCCCCGACTTATATAATGGTTGATGACACAGAGATCAAGGATAAATTACGCAAAGTGAGATTCACATCCAAACGAGCTGATCACGACATTGATAAAAAATTTGATTCGTTTTGATTCTCCCTCATCTTAAAATTACATGTTAACTTTTGAGTGCTCGCGAATTTTCCAAAAAAACTTTTTACACGCATAACGAGTCGCGATTCAGTGTGTTATTTATTATAAAATTAGCATGCACCAAATTTTTTTCACATGACGAGTCTAGGAATATTCAAGGTTCAGATAAGTCTAATTTATATGCAATGCGGCAGAGCAAAGGGCATAACAGAAAAAGTTTAACTTAATTTAATACAAAGTTAAGCGCCTTTTAATTGCCTTTTGCTGCATTTGCACAATCGCAGAAAAACTCGCCAAAAAATTGTATAACGCAGCGCAGCGCAAGCCATGCATTATATGCATATCGGTTATGCGCATTTTTTTCTGGACGCGGTCAGTCTTTCCATTATATAACCCCCTCATCGGCGCTGAGGCGTCGATCGGGCTCTCCTCCCAGAGCCCTAGCGTCTCCCAGACGTGAAACCTCCCTGTTCAACTCGCCGGGCCATGTGCCCGGTATTTTTTTGCCTAAATTTTAAGCTGCTATGCAGAAATCATTTCATTAGCAAGCCTTTGTTTTTTCCTGTATAATTAAAGCAGTATGAGTAAGAGTGATAAAAGAGTAGTTGTATTATTTACCTATGGCGGCGGATTACGCGGCCTAGTCCCCGCGCATATTATGGCACGCATCGAATCTGTTACTGGCATGGCTATGGCAGATATGGTGGATGTGTTCTGCGGGCCTTCTACAGCCTCCATCCTTAATTCTGCTTTAAATATGCCGCATCCGCGTCAGCCTGATCGCCCACGTTTTGCCGCACGGCAAATGGTACGCTTTTATGAACGTGAGGCCGCCTATCTCTTTCCATCGGACTCTACGCGCGCCTTTCGCGGTTTAATCCATGACTTTAATAACCGCCTTATGAAGATTGGCCAGCTTGACCGCCTGTTAAAGCATGGGCATTACGATTCCGCCCGCTTAGGCCGCGCACTGCGCGCCTTATTCGGCAAACAGAAGCTTGAACACTCCCTCTCTTCGTTAATTATTCCTGCGTATAATATTGAAGGCAACGCCCTACACGCCATTCACGAGATGGAAGAAACACCTGAGGACCCAGTTCACACAAAGAATAACATTATTGATAATGGCGGCTATGCGATGTGGTTTAAAAACATTCGCATTCCAAACGCGCGTAATTTGCATCCTGTACCTGATATAGAGATTTTTAATGCGGTTATGGGCAGCACTGCTGCGCCGACCCTCTTCCCGTGCCACCGTTTCATCCATAAACAGCGCGAGGATAACCATTCATACCCTGTATCCCTGATTGATGGCAGTATCTTCGATAATCCATGTATAAGCTATATGGGCGCCATACGGCAGCATTTACCTGCAGACGCTGAAGTCGTAATGATTTGCCTTGGTACAGGCTATACCAACAAATCGGTCTCGCATCGTGATTGGAATAAATATGGCGCATTAGGCGTTGTTGACCCAAGCAATGACTTCCCTCTGATCAACATCTTCTTCCACGCCCCTGAATCTGCATTGCTCGGCGCGTTTCAAGATGAACTCTCTGACAATCTTTACGTCTTTAACAAATCCCTGAACAGCAAAGAAAACGCAAATGTGCCTAGCTCGGCGCCTGATAACAGTTCAGCCGAAAATATCAAACGTCTTCGCCATTTTGCTTATGATATCATGGATGAGAATGAACGCAGCTTTAACAAGATATGCCACATTCTTGCTGAGAATGGCGAAAAACGCCTTGCGCGCCGCAAACGTGGCCGCCTCTTCCATCTTTTTGGGGAATAAAACTATGCTTAAATTGGCAGCATCGCAGCGCAAACTTTGCGCCCCTCAGTCAGCAGAACATTAAAAGTTCTACACGCCGCACCTGTGTTCATACATTCCGCGGATATACCTTGCTGTTTAAGATGTGCTGAAAGCTCTGGCGGTAAAAAGGCGAAGTTATTGCCCGTGCCCAGCAGAAGCACTTCAAAATCAGGCTTAGCATCGATGATGACTTGCAAATCACTGATATCTAAATCCACGACATTCTTATGAATGGTCCATGGCCGCACATCATCAGGAAAGACTAAGACACCGCCTTGATAGACGTCACCACTCACTTTGAATTCACCATTTTTGTAAGATTGAATAACCTTACTATCGGCTGATATGCGTGGTGTAACGTCCATATTTTAGGCCTTTTCGCCGTTTTCTTCAATCACGACTTCCGGCTCATCATTCTGGTCTGCACCTTGACGGACATTAAAGAACATCAAGACAGGAGACGCAACGAAGACCGATGAATATGTACCAATCACAACACCAAAAATCAATGCATCGACAAAGCCGCGGATCACCTCACCACCAAAGGCGAATAAAGCAATCAATGCAATCAAGGTTGTCAAAGATGTCATTACTGTACGTGACAATGTTGAATTAATCGCGGTGTTAAAGACCTCAGGTAATGCTGTTTTCTTATATTTACGCAAGCTTTCACGGATACGGTCAAACACAACCACCGTATCGTTAATCGAGTAACCTGCAATCATAAGCAAAGCAGCAACGGTCGATAGGTCGAAGTCCATTTGCAAGAAAGCAAATAAGCCTATTGTTGCAATCGCATCATGCGCAAGCGCAATAATCGCCGCAACGCCGAATTGCCATTCGAAACGCACCCAGATATAAATCAAGATACCACCAAGAGAGAAAATAATTGCGAGCAAGCCCGCTTTCTTTAATTCATCACCGACTTGAGGGCCAACAAATTCGGTACGGCGCAGCTCATAGCCCTCCGTTATATGCTCATGCAAGAAAGTTTCAACTTTTTCAACTGCAGCAGCTTGCGCCTCTGGTCCGCCTTCTTGTTCTGGCATACGAATAAGCAAATCCGTCGGTTCACCAAAAGTTTGTAGAGAGATATTACCAAGATCAAGACTATTTAAACCTTCACGGATGCCAGATAACTCAACCACTTTTGTTGTTTGAATTTCAATGACTGTACCACCCGTAAAGTCGATACCGAAATTCAAACCTTTCGTAGCAATCGAGAAAATCGAGAAGATAATCAAGAGCGTCGACAATACGAATGCAATCTTGCGTTTGCCGATTACATCCATATTTGTATTCTCAGGAATGAGCGATATACCTTTAAAAAACATAGTTAATTTCCTACTCTATTTCGTTCATTCACGTTAAATCGGAAGGTCTTTTAATTTTGAATTATTGCCATGTTTCACCCACAGCACAACCAAAAGACGCGTCACCATAATCGCGGAGAAGAACGATGTCGCAATACCGATACCCAACGTTACCGCGAAGCCTTTAACTGGGCCTGTACCAAACGCATAAAGCAGTACCGCCGCAATCAATGTCGTCACGTTCGAGTCAACAATTGTGGTCATTGCGCGGTTATAACCCGCATCAATCGCCGCCATAACGGTTTTACCGCTGCGCAGCTCTTCTTTAATACGCTCAAAGATCAACACATTCGCATCAACAGCCATACCGATCGTCAAAACGATACCCGCGATACCCGGCAAAGTAAGCGTTGCTTGAAGACCTGACAATAGCGCGAAGATTAGCGCCATATTGACGGCCAAAGCAATGTCCGCGAATAAGCCGAAAGTGCCGTAACTTAGCACCATAAAACCCAAGACGAGAAGCAAACCAACAATAGATGCTTTTTTACCAGCCTCAACCGAGTCTGCACCAAGTGATGGGCCAACGCTACGCTCTTCAACAACATAAAGTTCAGTCGGCAATGCACCTGCACGCAAGAGCAACGAAAGCTGCGAGACTTCTTCAACAGTGAAACGGCCTGAAATTTGTGCAGAGCCACCACAAATCGGTTCATTAATATTAGGTGCGCTTAACACAACATCATCCAGCACGATTGCAAATGGCTTACCTGTGTTTTCAGTTGTGACCTTACAGAATTTACGAGCACCCAAACCATTTAAGCGGAAAGTCACAACAGGCTGACCGTCTTGGAAAGCGGCCTGCGCGTTGGTGAGCATATCACCCGTCAACATCGCACGGCGCTGAACACTAATTTCCTCACCTGGGTTTTCAGACATTGGAAGAAGCTTTGAGCCTGGTGCATGACGCGTGCCTGTATTCACCAAATGGAAACTAAGCTTCGCGGTTTTACCCAAAATAGCATCCAGTTCAGATGTATCTTCCAAACCCGGAATCTGAATAAGAATACGGCGTTCACCTTGACGCTGAATAATCGGCTCGCGCGTACCTGTTTCATCAATACGGCGACGAACAATCTCAATCGATTGTGCCAATGTTTTATCGGTCAGGTCTTTTAAATAGGCATCACTAAATGTGCCCACCAAAGTATTGCCGTCTTCACTGATAATTAAATCAGATGCCGCTTTGAACATGATTTTACGTGCCGCGGCAACGTCTTCTGACTGACGCAATGTGATACGTACGCCCTCAGTCGAGGCAATCGGATTATTGGTGACGATTTTCGCATCACGCAAATCCGAACGAATAAGCGCACCGAGATCTTCGGCGCGCTCAACGATTACACTATCAATATCCGCTTCCATGACACGATGCACACCGCCGCGCAGATCCAAACCCAAATTAATTGTTTTGCTAGGCATCCAAGATGGCAAATGCTCTGTCATCCAGCCACGCGCCCCCGAACCGACCATATTCGGCGATGCATAAGCAAAGCCAAAAAGGCAAACAAGGATAATGGTAATTATTTTACTACGCGAAAACTGTAACATCGTATATGTCCTTTTAGCGAAAAGGCTAGTTTAGTATTTACTTCTTAGTTGTTTTTGCAGCTGCTGCTGTTTTCTTTTTCTTCGTATCTGCTTTTGGCTTTTCTTCTGCTTTTTTCGCAGGTTTTTCTTCAACTTTATCTTTTTTGTTGTCGTTACCTGGTGCAGATTCATAAACAGTCGAAATCGCTGAACGAACGATTGTCACTTTTTGTGAATCGCCCAAATCCAAAACAACTTCATGATCGCCATTAAATTTGTCGATTTTACCGACTAAGCCGCCTTGTGTGACAACTTTTGTACCTTTTTCAAGGCCACGCAACATATCCGCATGGTCTTTAAAGCGCTTTTGTTGTGGGCGGATCAATAGAAGATAGAACATGACAACCAAAACAAGGATCAAAACCATATTCGCCATAAAAGCGTCCTGTGTGCTTGGCATTGCCGCAACGTCAGCCACTGCTTCATTAACTGTTTCTTCGGCTGCATGTGCTAAATTAATCAGCATGACCATTAGTCCTTTCTAAAATTTTGCATGTTTATGAAATGAGGACTATAATTGTATTCGTATGAATAGCAAGAAGACTTGTTGCTTTCATCCCATTTTATTGTAGATTGCCAATCGATATTGGTCGCATGAGCATAATTTAATGTAAGACAAGGATAACGCCGTGAAAACGCTGTTTAAAATTTGTACAATTTTAATGTTAATCGTATCCCCTTTGCAGGCCGAAGCAGCAAAGCCACAAAAGGATAAAGATAAAATCATTTATCGCGCTGCGAATATGACACAAGAGATTGAAGTTTTAATCGGCATATATAGCAGCACCAGCGGCGAGCATAAAATGTTGCCCACATTAAAATTGGAAGATTTCAAAAGCTGGTTTGAATTTTCAGGCAAGATTGATGACATGCCTTCAGCGGCAGCAACTGATGCAATCACAGATTTTACCGCAGATGACTTTATCATTATTCGCGAAAAAGATGCCGAAGGCCTTGTCACACGCGAAACCATGTTCACCCCAGGTCTTATCCAACTTAGCGTCTATGAAATTTCTTTCTTTGAAAACTTAGGCCGCGCTAAAGAATTTTACTATGACATGCTTGAAATGC
>JASBUS010000065.1 GCA_030147745.1 Alphaproteobacteria bacterium | reverse complement strand
GTCTATGCCCAGCATAACTGATGACACCTCCATCACCGTTTTTCCGACATATAACATTGCCGGTAAGGTTAATTCGGACTTGCTTTTTCGTTACGCAAGTGCGAATTTTTTATTTTATGGCCCATGCATTAATGCTGAAGTTTAACTCAAGTAGCAGGAGATAGTGAAACTTGACACATTATACAAGCGATTTTGCGCTTACACCTGAAGAAACAAAACAACTTGTTGTACAGACCCTCGATTCAGATAAAGCTGAAGATATTGAGATTATCAACCTCTCATCACATTCCTACATTGCCGATTACATGGTCATCGCAACTGGCCGTTCGACTCGTCAGGTTGTGGCCTTGGCTGAGAAACTCAAAATCCGCTTAGGCCTAGAAGGTATCAAAGAAGTTACCATCGAAGGCGCTGATCAAGGCGATTGGGTGATCCTAGATGCTGGCGATATTATCGTGCATTTATTCCGTCCAGAAGTACGCGAATATTACGGCATCGAGAAAATGTGGGGTTTGACACAGCCTATCGAATTTAAAGACGGTGGTATTAACCTCCAATAAATTCAAAGAAGCTGTGTAAACATTACATTTACATGGGCTAGCCTGTGGGCTAACGCGCATAATAATGCTACTACTACGCTTAGATTTTTATTAAAGCGGAGAGTAGAAAATGCGTATAGAAGTTATTTCATGTGGCCGTCTGAAAAAAGGCCCAATGAAAGACCTTATTGACGAATATCAGGGCCGCATTCGCTGGAACCTTACGATCACCGAAATTGAATCACGTTACCGTGAAGCTGAAAACCAGCAAGCGGATGAAGAACGTAAGATCTTGGAGCGCATCGACTCGCATGCCTTTGTTGTTGCTTTAGATGAACGCGGCAACGGACTAAAATCCCTCGACTTTGCTAAAACCATCGAAAACCTACAAAACACCGGTGAGAACCATATCCAATTCGTGATTGGTGGCGCCGAAGGTTTAACGGATGCCATTCGTGACAAAGCCAATGTCCTCCTAAGCTTTGGTCAACAAACATGGCCACATATGCTCGCCCGCGTATTGCTGCTTGAACAAATTTATCGTGCACAGCAAATCATTGCAGGCCACCCATATCATCGCGAAGGCTGATCAGTTAAAAGGATTTTTACATTGATACGCCGCGCGCTTTTCATTGCCACTATATTTCACTTTTGCCTTAGCACACCTTCAATGGCAAAGGCAGAAAATGAATATAACAGTGATACACAGCAGCAAAAATTAGAAAAAATCCAAAGCGAGATGAAGTCTATATCGCAAGATCAGAAAGCTTTAACAATAAAGAAAAATGCGTTAGAAGGCAGCATCAACAGCGGCACTGATGATCTACGTACGCTATCAAGAAAAATCCAAAGCGCCGAACAGGAGCGCAAGAATTTAAACAAACAAATCAACGAGCTATCTGAAAAAGAACTTCACCTAGAAGCTGATTTACAAGCGCGTAAGCAAGAAATTGATGAGCTCATACTCGCCCTTATCCGCCTCAAAAAAGTGCCGCCTGAAATTATGCTTTTGCAGCCAGACAGCCTTTTAAGTGCGGCACAAGGCAGCATGGTGCTTTCAGGCATATTGCCTGATGTTGAGAAAAAGCTGAAAGATCTATCCGAAGGCCTTGAGGATCTAAGCGCCCTCCGCCAAGAGATTGAAGAGAAAAAAGCCCATACACAGGCCTTATTAAACGACTTGAGTCATGATCGTAAACGCCTAGAACGTATGGTTGAGAAAAACAAAACCGACCTCTATAACACAAATAAAGACCTTCAACGCCGTCAGCTAACCTTAAGTAAACTTAGCCGCGAAGCAGAGGATATCGAAGACCTCATGCAGAAAATCTCTGCCTTAGCCGCAATGCCAAAACCTGTAACCGCGCCACGTAATCGTAATAGCACGAAGACAGAAACAGTCATTGCGGAGCCAAAGCAACAAAAACCAAAGAAGCACACCAAACCGCCAAAAGATGTGGTAAATGCCAAATTATCACTGCCTGATGGCATGCCTGTTGTTGGGTCAATTGATGTAAATTATGGTGACCGCGATGACCTTGGCGCACAAAGTCAGGGCTGGACGATATCCACGGATAAAAATGCGATTGTTACCGCACCGTTTAGCGGCACAGTGAAATATACAGGCGCATTCAAACGTTATGGTCAGATTATCCTTATTCAACATGACGCAGATTATTTCACATTAATGGGCGGCGTATCTGAAATTTACGTCTTGCCTGAAACAGAAATAACTAAAGGCACCCCACTCGCCCGTATGGGACAGTCTGGTGACAGCAACGGAAAAACGCATCTATATTACGAAGTTCGGTATAAAGGTAAAGCAGTTAACCCTAAGAGGTTGTTATCTTATAAAAACCTGTAGTAATATAACGCAAATTCAAATTTAAAATGAGATAGAGATAGGTTAACCAATGTTTGAAACAGCATTTGCATCTTATGTACGAAAATCAGTTCCTGCGCGTCACATGCTGCAGATAACGATGCTAGTTACATTAATTGGCGGCAGCTTGATTTTACCGCAGCATGCAAAAGCTGATGATATTGAAGATCGCATGGCCGGCGCACCTATGAAAGAGGTTAAGTCTGAAGGCGATTCTGTTTATGATAAACTTGACCTATTCGGCATCGTATTTGAACGCATCCGCGCCCAGTATGTTGAAGAAACAGATAGCACTGAATTAATTGAAACTGCAATTAACGGCATGCTAACCGCACTTGACCCACACTCTTCATATCTTGACCAAGACGACTTTGACGATATGCGCGTCGACACCAAAGGCGAATTTGGGGGCCTCGGCATCGAGGTCACGATGGAAGACGGTCTTGTCAAAGTTGTTTCACCGATTGATGAAACACCAGCCGCTGAAGCAGGCATTCAATCAGGTGACTTCATCACACATTTGGATGGTGAATCCATCATCGGTATGACTCTAGGCGACGCCGTTGACCGTATGCGCGGTAAAGTCGACACAGACATTGAATTAACAATCCGCCGTGAAGGCCTAACTGAACCGCTTAAAGTAGTTTTGACTCGTGCGGTCATCAAAGTTCAATCCGTTAAATATCACGCGGAAGATGATGTAGCGTATATCCGCCTTCGTAAATTCACACAAAACACAACAAGCGGTACAGTAGAAGCAATTGAAACATTGAAGAAAGAAATTGGTCCTAAATTAAAAGGCTATATTCTTGATCTTCGTAACAACCCAGGTGGTTTACTTGATCAAGCGATTGGTGTTTCAGATATTTTCCTCGATAAAGGCGAAATCGTTTCGACTCGTGGCCGCAATGACCACGACACAAAACGTGATAACGCGACAACAGGCGACCTTACAGATGGTTTACCAATCGTCATTTTAATCAATGGTGGTTCTGCATCTGCATCTGAAATTGTATCTGGTGCGCTTCAAGACCATCGCCGTGCGATTGTCATGGGCACTCAGTCAT
>JASBUS010000032.1 GCA_030147745.1 Alphaproteobacteria bacterium | reverse complement strand
GATATTTATACAGATTTGATTAGCTCACTTGATATTGACGTTCAGGTCTCGCCAAAGGCGGCAACAGTCTCGAAGATTATGCAGTTCATTCGTAAAGGCAGTATTCGTAATATTCACTCCCTTAAAAATGGTTTTGCTGAGGTCTTTGAAGCTGTTGTGCAAGAAAGCTCTGAAATTGCTAATGTGCCTATATCTGAGCTACGCCTGCCTAAGGGTATTTTGATTGCGTTGATCATTCATGATGGTAATATTGTGGTGCCTTATGGTGATACAATAATCCGTGAAGGTGACCATGTTGTGATTATGGCGGATAAGAACCAGACGAGTAAGGTTGAGCGTTTCTTCTCCTATCGCATCAATTTGATTTAACTATGAAAAGCTGTATTTTATTTGATTGGGACGGCACGCTTGTCGATAACTTTTCAGTTATCAAGGGCGGGTTAAATGCTGTATTCACGCATTTTGATATGCCGCTTTGGGATGATGAGACGGCAAGACGCAATATACGCCTTACAGCAAAGGACCTATTTGCGAAGACCTTCCCTGCGGTGGATGATCAATCCAAAGCCTTGGAAATATATCTTGGTCATGTGGAGCGTAATCACCTTGCTGAAATTTCAATTATTAGTGGTGCGGCGGCGTTTTTAGAATCATTGCATGCAATAGATGGTTTAAAACTCGGTATTGTGAGCAATAAGACACAACGCTTCTTGGATGCAGAAATCGCGCATTTAGGTTGGCAGGATTTTTTTTCTGTTCAAATTGGAGCGGGAACGGCAGTTAAGGATAAACCACACCCAGATTCAATTTCATTGGCACTTGAAAAACTTGGAAAAAATGCCGTGGAGACACGCTATATTGGGGATACGCATACGGATATGTTGGCCGCGTATAATGCATGTGTTGAGCCTGTTTTTGTAACCTATGGGTTAGGTAGTGTCCGCGACCTTAGTTCAGATGTGCTTGGTGGCGCACTACCCAAAATAATTGATACTTACCCTGATTTGTTGGATTTTTTAACGCGCTAAGTGTAAAAAAAACTTGATGCAGCGCCAAATTTTTATTATTGATATGCAAGTAATAGGGGAAAATAAAAATATACACCGAAAGGATTACAGCTGATGGCTGATAAATCACAAAATGTTCAGGACGTGTTTCTGAATAAATTAAGAAAAGAAAAACAAAGCGTTACTGTGTTTTTGGTAAACGGCGTAAAATTGCAGGGCGTAATTACTTGGTTTGATAACTTTAGTCTATTGTTGCGTCGTGACTCTCATGCTCAGCTTGTTTATAAGCACGCAATTTCAACAATTATGCCATCAGGCCCACTGTCCCTTTATGACGGTGAAGAAGGTTCAGACGAAGCATAAGTGTTTGTCCTTCATAGATATATGAATTTTTGTATCCTCTGTATGCTTAAGCGTTCAGGGGATATATTCATTTTACGATTAAAGTTAGGTCGTTTTATAAATGGGTGAAAACTGTTACATTGTTCAGCCAATTTTGCCGCAGCAGCGCGTGCAGGGTAAATCAGCAGGTGAAAACCTTGCTGTAGGGCTTCGTGCGCCTGATGCGCGACTGGAAGAAGCGATCAGCTTGTCTGCCGCGATTAATCTAGAGGTCTTTGGTGGCGAGATCGTGAATTTACGACGCATTGATGCAGGCGTGCTTTTTGGTAAAGGCACAATTGAGCGTGTCGCCGATTTGGTTGAGCAGGAAGAGATTAATCTTGTTATCGTAAATCACGGTCTTTCACCCGTGCAGCAGCGTAACCTTGAAAAGGCGTGGCGCTGTAAGGTCATTGACCGTAGCGCGCTTATCTTGGAAATTTTTGGTGAACGCGCGCAGACTAAAGAAGGTAAAATCCAAGTTGAATTGGCGGCCCTTAATTATCAACGCTCACGTTTAGTGCGTTCATGGACACACCTTGAACGTCAGCGTGGTGGTGCTGGCTTTATGGGCGGCCCAGGTGAAGCGCAGATCGAGCTTGACCGCCGTATCATTGATGACAAAATCAACCGTCTGAAAAAACAATTGGTTGATGTGAAAAAGAACCGCGATTTGCAGCGTGAAAGCCGCGAGAAAATTCCATATCCTATTGTGGCTTTGGTTGGTTATACAAACGCGGGTAAATCGACATTATTTAATAATATTACGGGCGCAGAAGTCTTTGCTGAAGATTTGCTCTTCGCGACGCTTGACCCAACAATGCGTGAAGTGAAGCTACCGAATGATCGCCGTATTATCCTATCAGACACGGTTGGGTTTATCTCTGAACTACCGACACATTTGATTGCGGCGTTCCGTGCGACTTTAGAACAAGTGCTTTATGCGGATGTTATATTGCATGTACGCGATATTTCAGCGGTTGATACGGCGCAGCAGCGCGATGATGTTATAACCGTTTTAAAAGACTTGGGCGTTGCTTATGACGATAACGAGAAAATCGTTGAAGTCCTAAATAAGATTGATGTTATGCCTGATGATGAAAAGCCACAAACAAATATAGATAATCGCCGTGTCGCTGTATCTGCGCTTACCAACCAAGGTGTTGATGATTTGCTGCAGCTTGTGCAGGATATTCTTGCTAAAGAGCATCAGGTCTATAATTTCTCGCTTAGTCCCGCAGCAGGTGAGGCGCAGTCATGGCTTTATAGTCACGGTCATGTCTTAACCTATGAAATTAACAATGATAATCATCAGATTGAATTATCAGTAAATTTATCAGATAAAGATTTTGGGCGCTTTAAACAGCGTTTTGGTATTGAACCAAACGCATAAATCCTTATCTTATTGCTATGGATAAGCGAATTAATGACATTATTATCGAATGTGCAGAAACCATCGTTCTGCCGCGTTGGCGCAATTTAGCTGAACATGAAGTGCAAAGCAAAACCGGCCCGCAAGATTTGGTGACAATCGCCGATATAGAGGCTGAATATTTTCTTCAAGACCAGATTGTGAAGCTTATTCCTGATGCGCTTGTTGCGGGTGAGGAGTCTATCTCGCGCGGCGAATATAAGATATCAGACCTTGACGCACATCGTGACCGTCCTGTTTTTATAGTCGATCCAATTGATGGCACAAATAACTTTGTCAAAGGCTCGCCTGTATTTGCGATTATGGTCGCTATGCTTGTTAATGAAGAGTGTCAGGCGGCTTGGATCTATGATCCTGTTGCAGAAGCGATGACAGAGGCACATAAAGGCGAAGGCGCGTTTACCAATGGTCAGTCCATTTCAGTAAGTGCAGCAACTTCAGATGATCAATTGTCTGGTTATACCTCACTGCGTTATATGAAGCGTGATATGCAAAAGCATTTCTTGGCGAATAGTCAGGCTTTAAATATGCGGGATTCTATTTCATGTGCTGCACATATGTATTTGGATGTTGCGCATGGGCGCGAAGATTTCACATTGTTTACACGCCTAAAACCATGGGATCATTTGCCCGGTGTTTTGATATGTCAGGAAGCAGGCGCATATGCTGCGAAATGGGATAAGGCGCCTTATACTATTATGAATGCAAAAGGCGCGGGTGTTTTGACCGCGAATTCCGAAAAGACTTGGAATAGCTTACACAATATGCTTATATCGAATTTGGATATTTCATAATTATAATAAAATAGTACAGGGAAACGCCTAATGGATTTTGATAAGTTCCGCCAAGATGTTGAAAAAATACAGCGTGATTGTTGGGCGCAGGTTATTAGACAATATTATAACAAGCTGTCGCAAAATCAAATTAAGACGAAAGCCCATCAGACAGACTTTCAAACCATTGCTGATGTTGAATCTGAAAAGTTCCTAACGCAGAAATTAACGCAAATGTTGCCTGGTAGCCTTGTTTTGGGTGAAGAAGCTGAAGCTGCAGGCAATGTATCCTTAGACATTTTTACGCAAGCCAAGAAAGATGCTTTGATCTGGGTGATTGACCCGATAGATGGTACGTACAACTTTGTTAAAGGTCATGATGATTTTGCGATTATTATTGCGCTTGTGCAAAATAATGAGACTATCGGTGGCTGGATTTACAAGCCAAAAACTGATGAAGTCGTGAGCGCGATTAAAGGCCATGGGGCATTCTATAATGGCGTGCCATGCAATACATCTGCACATGATAATGGTCAGCTTGCCGATTTGGCAGGGTATAGCCCGTTGATTTACAGTTCACGTGCAGGCGTTAAAGACCATTTTGTTAAAGCTGCAAAAAGTCTGCAGAATGTCGATAACCTGCGTTCATCTGGTGTGCATTATATGAATATTGCGCAAGGTAAGGCGGATTTTTATATTTGTCACCATAGCAAACCATGGGACCATGTTGCGGGCGCTTTCATCGTGAAGGAAGCTGGCGGCATGACAACGCAGTGGGATCAGCAAGATTATAAACCATCAGATAATAAAGCGCTTTTGATCACCGCGAATTCAGCGGCGAGCCACCAAGCTTTGCACGGTCATTTCATTAAAACAATTAAGCCGTAATCTGTACTATTAAGCGGTGTGTTTTTTGAACATTGCGATGACTTCGCGATACGTGTCGCGTTTAAACGGCACGATCAAATCAAATATATCATCAAGGTTCACCCACTGCCATTTTTGGAATTCTGGCGGTGTGTGTGCGTTTAGGTTAATGTCAGCATCTGTGCCATTATAACGTAGCGCGACCCAAACTTGCTCCTGCCCGCGATATTGGTTTTTCCAAAGGCGGCCGAGTAAATGTGCAGGTAAGTCATAACGCAGTTTCTTTTCAGCGATTTCGATAATGTCAGCGTTATCTGTACCAATTTCTTCCATCATTTCGCGGAAGACGGCATCTTCAATTTCTTCACCTGCATCGATGCCACCTTGGGGCATCTGCCATGCGCCGGGGGAATCTATGCGCTCACCGACCAAGACTTTACCTTCGGCGTTGAAGAGAACAATCCCGACACATGGGCGGTATGGAAGATCTTCTATAGAAATGGTCGTATTTGTGGTGTCATTCATTGGCGTGGTTCACTGTTCAGTATTTCTGATTAATTGTGTAGCTTAACGGTACAAAAATTATATTTTGTTTTTCACGGGCGCTTTCTACCCATTTGGCGACTTGGCTTATATAGGCTGGATAAGGCGGGAACATAGCGACAACAGGTTCGCCTTGTTTTAGCGCCATAGCTTCTAATTTCTGTATATCTTGTTCTAGATCATCTAAGCGCCCAGAGCGTCCTAGCCAGATATTATTATGGGCAAATGGAACTTTCGTTTGGTTTGCAATTTTTTCTGCAAGGCTCGTATCGCTTTCAAGCGCTGTGGCAAAACCGACGCCATGCTCGTGCAAAGCGCTTAACAAGTTAAACATCTCACTTTCGGCGTAGATGAAGTCACTGTCTTCGGTGTGAATAATCCCTGGGAACCCCTTGGCTGTTGAAAGTAACCATATGAGGCGTCGGCGGTTTTCGTCTGCCTTACTGCGTACCAATAATGTGAGTGGCCCAGTTTCAACCAAAGGGAATTTTTCAGGTTCCATTGGGATGGTCATCCACACTTCATGGCCATGGGCACGTGCACGATCAATCAAATTTTGTGCGCCCGTTGTATACGGGTTCATTGCATAGTTGATATGGATGTCTTTGAATAGTTCTTCGGCCTGAATGCTGCGTTCTTTGGATAGGCCAAAGTCGGTCATGACGAGTGCAATTATGCCTTTGTACGGCGTATTTTTAATGGCATCAAAAAGTGGGGTGTTGTAAGCCTTGAATACGGTTTTATTACCGTTGCGGCGCGGAACGACAATGTTGTTGTCAATGGTGTCGTATAAAGACATGTCATGGGACAGGTCAATTTTATAGCTTGTGTCTTCGGCAACGCCATATTCTGCAACATGTTGATCTTGCGGCGGATGTTCTTCCTCTATGCCGTGGTCTAACGTTACTTCTTCTGCGACGATAATTTTTACTTCGGCATAAGGCCATGTCGAAGTGTCTGGCTTAGGCGCGGTCATGACAATCGCAAGGCCTGTGGCAAGCAGGGCGGCGAAACCAAGTGCGAAGCTTAGTGAAAACAGCTTGAACGAAATTGAAGCGCCTAATGACATCAAGGCTTCTTTAAATTCATTCGTTTCCTGCACCTTATTATGGGCGGCTGCTTTCTTTAAACTGGGCATATTGTTTAACTGACCCTGTGTTTATGTTTTTGCCAACTTATTGTGCCTGTTGCGGCTGTTCTTCAGCACTGGTTGCGTCTTCGATGATTTGATCAATATGTGGGCGGTTATATAGTGACAGACCACGGAGCAAATCAATCGCACGGCTTAGTTGATAATCTTTAGACAAATCTTTTGTGTCTTTTTTATCGTCATCTTTTTTGTCTTTCGCGTCATCTTTTTTGCCCGAGTCTAGCGCGCCATGAAGATCAGATTCACGGATATACGCACCTTTCGGCAGTAAAGATTCAACTTTAGACGGCTCAACAACGATGTCAGGTGTAATGCCCTTTGCTTGAATAGAGCGGCCTGATGGTGTGTAGTAACGTGCGGTTGTTAACCGCATAGCGCCGTGACCAGGTAATGGAATAACAGTTTGCACAGAACCTTTACCAAAAGTTGTCGTTCCCATAATAATGGCTCTGCCATGATCTTGCAGGGCACCAGCAACAATTTCAGATGCTGAAGCAGAGCCCGC
>JASBUS010000012.1 GCA_030147745.1 Alphaproteobacteria bacterium | reverse complement strand
GTCGATTTGATCATATGCTTTGAATTCACCAAAGTATTTTGTGATCGCCGCTGTCAAAGTCGTTTTACCGTGGTCAACGTGACCAATTGTACCGATATTTACGTGCGGCTTGTTTCTTTCAAACTTTTCCTTAGACATTTTGCTAGTTACCTATCTTTTTTTAACAATAAACAAACTGGTTGAAAAAGAATCACGGGCGAACAAAAGCACGCCAGTAAACCAGTTATCTGAAATAAGGGAGCGCAACCCAAAAGTCAATGGCTTTTCATGCAAATTTGGCGGAATCTAAAAGAATCTGAATAAATCATAAATACAACCTAGCGAATCAGAAATAACTTGACTTTATGTTAAGTGATGTTTAGAAAAGATCAAACTACGTTGACCGACCGCCCACCAACCAAAAAGGAGTACCGGCATGAAAACTAACGTATCGCCTATCTTTGAAGGTCCATCTGATTTTTCAGGTATGTTTAAGACCAAAGCCACACAGCCAACAACAACAGCAGCAAAGCCAATGGCGGATTTTGATCCGGCACAGCATGGTCGCTGGTATGCGATGGCGAAGCACGCAAATGATCAGCAAATTGCAAAGCAAAATGCACCGGTCAAAGGCGTACACCCAAATAACCCACGTTATGTGGCATAATTAATTCCTAATTTATCGCAGAATGCCGCGCTTAAATTAGTGGTGTTCTGCGAATATCTTAAAGCCCGCAACCGCGACGGCACATAAATTCCCAATAAAGAAACAGCCATAGCCGATTTTGATCCAGAAGAATTTTGGAATAATAATGCGGCGTGATACATCATGGATATCTTTCACCGCTTCTTCCGCCAATAATTCGCGGTCATTATAAATCGGGTTAAAAAGCGCTAGATATTCTGCTTCTTTCATTCGGCCAATATCTGAGAAATGCAGAAGGTTATAAGACCCATCTGGTTTCGTACCACGGCGGCGTTTTGGATAAATACAGAAAATTGCACAAAGAATTGTTAAAAATGACGTAACAATCGCGATAGAGGCTGGCCATGCATAGATTGGTTTTGACATCCATGGCAAGACAAACGGAATCAAAATCGAATTAATAATGATCATTGCCTGCGCCTTTTGATCCGCAAGGGCAATATAATTGACTAATTTTGCTGTTGTTGACGTTAAAACTTGCCCGCGCAATAGCGCATCCCAATGCAGTTTATCTTTCGGATTATCGGGAATATGGTCATGCGTGTCCGCATCTTTTTGGAATAACATTTATACACCTCACACTGTTACCTCTTGTTGTTTTAATTCACCTTGTTCCAAAATAAATTCAAACAACAATGTATTGATCATTAATCAATCTTTTGTGCAAGTGCAATAAAATCTTCTATTTTGAGGTTCTCGGCGCGGAGTGTTGGTTCAATGCCAAGTGCTTCAACTATAGGCATATAGGCCTTTAGACTTTGGCGGATCATCTTGCGGCGCTGCCCAAAAGCGGCGGCCGTAACGCGCTCTAATTTATTAAATTCAGCCGGCGCAAAATCTTGCGGGCGGAAATTGACAATCGCCGATTTAACCTTTGGCGGCGGGCTAAATGCACCGGGCGGAAGATCAAAGCTGATCTTACATTTCATCAGCCACTGCGCCAATACCGCCAAACGGCCATAATGTTTATCACCGCGCGGCGCGCATATACGCTGCGCCACTTCTTTTTGAAACATAAGTAACATTTCATCATAAGGCGCGGCACTATACATATCATGTAGCCAACCTGTTAAAAGTGGCGTCGCGACATTATAAGGCAAATTCGCGATAATCTTGCACGGCTTACCATATGTTGCGCTTAACGCTTTTAAATCTTGTTTCGTGGCATCACCATGAATGATTTCAAGGCGATCCCCAACCGCTTGCTGCAAAGGCTGCAACGCATTGACGGCGCGCTCATCAAATTCAATAGCAATCAACTTATCAGGATTAGCGCGCAGAATACTGCGGGTCAGACCGCCTGGGCCTGGGCCAATTTCGAAAACAAGATAGCCAGAGAGATCGCCGCTCTGACGGCCATCAAAACCATGGGCATGGCGGACAATTTTATCGGTAATTTTATGATCCATCAAAAAGTTCTGCCCAAGCGCCTTAGTGGCACGCAGGCCACTTTGCTCGATCACCTCACGCAAAGGTGGCTGGGCATCAACGATGGCTTTTAAGTCGGTCATAGGCGGATATCAATATAAGATGCGGCCTTTAGATCCATGAAATATTGGTGCTGCAAACGCTCCAAACGCTGCAAACCAAGGCGCTCGAAAATAGCTTGTTCTGTAGGAATATCACTTTCCGCGAATTGCTTTTTACTGCGGAGTAAATAAATATGATAGCCCGTCAGTGAACGCACTGGCGCGCTGACTTGACCCGCAGATAAATGCTCAAGCGCTGCGGTCATTGTTTCAGCCAATTGGCCTTGTTGAACCCAACCGATATCACCACCTTGTTCAGCGCCTGCTGCACGTGAGAATTGCTGTGCCAATTTTGGGAAGCTATTCGGGTCTTGTGCCGCTTGCTGTTTAATTTTTAATGCGGTTTGGCGCACTGAGCGGTCATCTTCTGGTTTTTCAACTGGCAAGAAAATCTCAGAAACCAAGAACTGCATTTTACCAACTGAACCTTTTAAACGATCCAATTCTGCTTGAACATCACGCTCGGTAATATCAATTTGTGGGCGCACTTTGCGGCCAATGACTTTCGTCCATGCAATCTGCGCACGGATTTGATCTGTTAATGTTGATAATTTAATGCCGCGCACTTTTAGCATCTCTAACAATTGCTCTGGCTGCATATTATTTTGTGCCGCAAGCGCCGCGATGCCTTGGTTAAGCTCGTTGTCATCAATTTCAAGCTTCAGATTTTTGGCTTCTTGCATACGGATGGTTTCATCAACCAAGACAGATATGATTTGCGGTGAAAGGCGCTGACGCATTTCATCGCTATCTTGCATACCCGCAGATTCCAAAACCAACTTCAAACGCGCGTTTAATTCATTGAAGGAAATCGCTTCATCATTCACAACGGCAGCGATACGGCCAGATTGCGCCGCCTCTGCGCCCTGCCCGAATAATAAGACAGCCGAAAAGACAAGGGCTGCGCGACGCATATTATGCAAGAATGCTATTGTCATGGTCAGTGTACTTCTTTCTTATATTCACTGCTGTGTGCTTATGCCCGAAACCTAGACGAAAAATTTAACATCGTCAATATAAGGGCGGTTTATGCTGCAGCGGCCTTACGTTTCTTATAGCTATATTGTTTCAGATAACTTGGCAGAACCGCATCCATTGATGTTACTTTCACACCTAAATCAGCCAATGTCTTAGCGCCTTTTGCCGCAACGACGTTATCTGTTTTCAAGCTTTCAACTTGATCCGTCGTCAAAAGCGGTTTTGGTAATAGCCCCAAAATCGCCGCTTCAATTTTCGCCACCGCCCATGGCAGCGGCAATGCGATGAAGTTGATTTCCGCATGTTGTTTCAATTTGGCATAGATATCTTTGAAAGTCACAACATCTGGGCCGCCCAATTCAAAGACTTTACCTGCAAATTTTTTGAAAGCTTCTGGGCTGGCTGTCGCAATGTTTTTAACGGCTTCAGCAATATCACCAACATAAACAGGTTGGAATTTTGTATGTCCGCCGCCAATTAATGGCAAAGCAGGCAATACGCGGCCCATTCGCGCAAACATATTAAAGAAATTATCTTCTGTGCCGAACACAACGCTTGGACGCAAAATCACAGCATCTGGGAATGCTTTAGCCAATTTTTTCTCGCCCGCTAATTTAGATGCGGCATATTTTGATGCCCCTTGGTCACAGGCCAAAGCCGAAACATGCACAAGGCGTGCAACATTTTGTTTAGCGGCAGCTTTGGCAATTTCATTGATTAGATCAGTATGAATCGCGGTGAACTGGTCTTTTTTCTTTTCAAACAAAATACCCACACAATTGACGACAAGATCAGCGCCAGCGACCGCTTTTTCAATGTCTTTTTTGCTGCCATCACAAGGGAAAGGCACAACTTGACCAACATTACCGTATGGTTTTAAGAAAAAGGCCTTATTTGGTGTGCGGCTAGCGGCGCGGATCGTATAGCCTTCGCGTGCAAGATCCTGCGTAATATAACGGCCAAGAAACCCTGTTGCCCCGAAAATCGTCGCAATTTTTTGTTGTGTCATTTTTCGTCTTCTCTTGTGTTAATTTATTAGTCTATAGATTCAATGAAACTTGCCATGACGCGCTTGGTTTGCCCATCGTCGAAGAGTATATCAAGTTTTTGTCCATCAATATATATGATTTCCCCTTCACCGAAGCTTCGATGCACAACACGCTGCCCACGGCGATATTCTGGCCCTGCGACTTTGTTGGCGGCGGCAAAACCACGCTGCGTCGGATGTGAGTTATGTGCAGGGCGGCGGCGCGCATAGATGTTCCCGCCAAAATTGCTGGTCTGACCGCCTGAATGACCGCCGCCATAACCATGGCCTGAACTATCCCAGTGTGATGAACGGCGCTCTGCAAAGCCCATATCCGATTCCGTGAGAACCGCGCCATCTGGCAATTCACCGACAAAACGTGACGGAATGGCATTAACCCAGCTGCCATACATTTGGCGATTGGCGACAAAAGATATAAAGGCACGTTTACGGGCGCGGGTGATACCGACATAAGCCAAGCGACGCTCTTCTTCCAAACCCTTTAAGCCTGTTTCATCCATCGCGCGCTGCGATGGGAATAACCCTTCTTCCCAGCCCGGTAAAAACACATTGTCATACTCAAGACCTTTGGCGCCGTGAAGTGTAATTAATGTGACAGCATCGGACGCATTGCCTTTTTCACGATTTTCTAGCACCAAAGCCACATGTTCAAGGAAAGCTTCAAGGCTGTCATATTCTTCCATGCCTGCGACCATTTCCTTTAAGTTTTCAAGGCGGCCTGCGGCTTCAGGCGCTTTATCGGCCTTTAGCATGGCGTTATAGCCCGATTCCTCTAGAATACAGGCGCATAGTTCATTATGTGGCATGATGGCAATTTGTTCGCGCCAACCGATAAATTGTGAGGTGAGCTGTGATAACGCTTCACGCACTTTCGGGCGCAATTCATCACTTTCACACATATCGCATACAGCTTGGAATAGACTAATCCCCGCGCCGCGCGCATGGGCATAGAGCATTTCAATCGTCGCTTTACCAATACCGCGCTTGGGCAGGTTGATAATCCGTTCAAATGCAAGATCATCATTAGGCTGCGTGGTCACACGTAAATAAGCCAAAGCATCGCGAATTTCTGCACGCTCATAGAAACGCGGGCCGCCAATGACACGATAGTGAATACCAAGGGCGATTAGGCGTTCTTCAAAGCTGCGCATTTGAAAACCTGCACGCACCAAAATCGCAATTTGGTTGAGGGTTTGGCCTTTATGTTGAAGCTCTTCGATTTTCTCGCCAACCCAACGCGCTTCGGAATCACCATCCCAAAGGCCTTTGACGACGAGTTTTTCACCATCGCCACCATCACTCCACAAGGTTTTGCCAAGGCGGTTTTCATTGTGGTTGATTACGGCCGATGCCGCCGCCAAAATATGGCCTGTTGAACGATAATTTTGTTCAAGGCGCACGATTTTCGCGCCCACGAAATCTTTTTCAAATTTCAGGATATTGCCGACTTCAGCGCCACGCCACCCGTAAATGGATTGGTCATCATCCCCAACACAGCAGATATTGGCACTGCCCTGCGCCAATAAGCGCAGCCAAAGATATTGCGCAATATTTGTGTCTTGATATTCATCGACCATGATGTAGCGGAATTGACGGTGATATTCGGCCAATACATCATTATTTGCCGCATCTTTGAAAATGCTGATCATATGCAGGATTAAATCCCCAAAATCACAGGCGTTAATTTCACGCAGGCGGTTTTGATAGGTTTTATAGATGTCCAAAATGCGGCCATCGGCAAAATCCCCCGCATCAGAAGCGGATATTTGCGATGGGGTTAATGCTTGATCTTTCCAGCGTTCGATAATTTGCGCCGCGACTTTTGCTGGCCATTTTTTCAGATCAATATTCGCTGCATCCATTAATTGTTTAAGCAAGCGGATTTGATCATCAGGATCTATAATCGAAAAATTACTATTGAGGCCAACCAACTCAGCATGGCGGCGAAGCATGCGGGCATTCAATGCGTGGAACGTGCCGAGCCACCAGCCATCAACAGGCAGACCGCCAAGCATAGCAGAAACACGCTCTTTCATTTCCTGCGCGGCTTTATTGGTGAAGGTTACGGCCAATATTTGCCCAGGGAAGGCGGCATTACTATCAAGAATATAGGCAAGGCGCGTTGTTAATACGCGCGTTTTACCCGTGCCCGCACCCGCAAGAACCAAGACAGGGCCATTTATCGCCTCAACCGCGCTACGCTGCGCATTGTTCAGGCTATCGAGATAGTGATGTGATTGTGTTTGTGCATGCATATATTGATAAATATATCCTTTTAAAAGGCCTGACAAGGTAAGGGCGACAAAACATTGCCGCCCATACAGAACTAAATTCTCACTAGATTGATTTAGTCAATTTTATCTGGAATGCCTGATGCTTGGAAATCTTCCGCAAAGACGATATTGAAACAGTAATCATTAAAGGTCACTTTATCGCCTGTCGTGATATGTTCAATTTGTAAACCATCAAATTTAAGGTCTTCAGGCTGAATGCCGTTACCGAAGATCAAGAAATTGGTGAAATCAAATTTCCATGGCAATGGGAAGCCCGGCAATTTGGTCTTATCGACTTGCGAATCTTTACAATCGATATTCAAGACGTCCTGTCCCCACCCCGGTGAAAGCAGCATAATTTTGCGGCCAGCACCCAAAGTAATGCTGTCATTACCGCTGCCGCCGTCAACAATCACGTTGCCTTGCGTGTTTTTAATGATGTCATCGCCTGGCCCACCAAGGTAGATTTTATCACCTGAAAGGACTGGCAATTTCGGGTCACAGAGGAATTGGTTCGCCAAAATATCACCCACCATCACATCGAAATATTCTTGCGGCGGGCAGGTATTATCCACACAGCTATAAGCAGGGCGACCCTTTTCATCTTTACCAACTTTATAACGGTTCACGATATTATCGCCCGATGAATCGGTCACAGAGTTACACATGACACGGCCTTGTGTCAGGCGTAGATGCGAAATGTTAAATGGATTAATGTGCAGTGGTTCAAAATAACGTGGCTGCGTTTCAAAGCCCGGCGGGTTCACATTCACAAAATAAATTGGCAATTTATTTTTCGCCATCAAGCGGATCAACTGCACCATAGTGTCTTGCGCTTGTTTTGGCAGGTTATTTTGATATTCAGTGTATTTTTCAAAAGCCTGTAGAGCGACATCACGCGCGTTACCCATATTTTGTGGCACTGGGGCAAGCGTGTCTTTTTGTTCTTCTGCTGTTTTAACCGCCATCAAGTCATCAATATTTTGTTCTGGCAGTTCTTGAATTTTTGTACCTGTTGATGGCTGATAGCTTGAGATATTCATGAAAAAATATCCGGCGCCCAGTACAGCAGCAACTATCACGATTATTATTAGAGTGCGCATATTCGACCCAAACCTAGTTAATGGCCCAATTAATGGTTAGCTTTTAGAAGTCCCGAAACGGGTACGCTATTAGTATAGACTAGTGTCAACAAACTGTCACGCCCCCTTGGATGATTTTTAATTTCCGATCACAACACGGTTACGGCCAGTTTCTTTTGCCTTATAGAGCGCTTTATCTGCACGTTCTATAAGAGATTCTTCGCTTTCCTGACCACTATATTGCGCGATACCAACAGACATTGTGATGCGACCAAGTTTTTCACCCGTATTACGGTTGATCACTTCTTTTTTGGCGACCGCTTCACGCAGCGCATTGCCTACAACCTCACCGGCCATCGCATTTGATTCAGGTAGAATAATCGCAAATTCTTCACCGCCATAGCGCGCAGCAAAGTCTTTACCCTTAATGCCATCGGTCAATGTTTTCGCCACAAGCTTTAAAACCTGATCGCCCACTTGGTGGCCATAGGTATCGTTAAAACTTTTGAAATGGTCAATATCGATCATCAGCAAGGTGAATATAGTATCGTCTTCATCACTTTTTTGACGCACATATCTGATTTTCTCATCAAAAGCCTTACGGTTTGATACGCCCGTTAGGCCATCGGTCATCGCTTCTTTACGAATGGAATCCAAATCACGCTGAAGGGTAGCCATCTCTTCACTTGATTGCTCAAGCTCTTCTTCAAGACGTCGGTTCTTTTCAAGCATTTGTTCGGTATCTTGCGCCACAACCGCCAAAATTTTCTTTAGCTCTTCAATATCTTCCGTTGTTTCAAGCGAGCTGCTCGCGCCGCTCAAGCTTTCACCATATTGCTGGGTGGATACTTTGGCTTCGCGGACCATGTCACTGACATAAGCTAAGGCGTCATTCATTTTGTCACCCGCCTGACGCACCATTTCGCTTTTCTTGTTATCAACCAAGTAGCGTTTGTGCAGATCCACACAGATTTCAGATGTAATTGGACGACCTTCTTTGATGGTGCTGTCAATAAATTCAATCACGTCTTGGTTTTGACGCGCATAATAGACATACCATAATTCGAAATTATTGGGCGACATCGGGATTTGCAATTTTTTCAGGCGCGCGAGCACCTTCATCGCATATTCGCTAGATAGTTCGTAATCTTCGTTATATTCCACTCGTCTATACCCGATCCAAGGTTGCCCCTATAATACCATGATGAATTATACACGGTATCATTTTGTAGGAAAACGAAATTTTCACTTTATGGTTATAATAAATGCACAGCTGTGCAAAAAGATTTATCCGCTATATGGCTTATACCATACCAAAGGATGGGGCTGAAGCGACCATATGCAAATTCTGTGGGCGTAGCACGGCATGCTGCTCATGTTGACGCATCATGGCCATAAATTCTGGTCTTTGATCAAAATTCATGCTCATTTCAAGCAATTCATCCGCACTTAAGCCTTGTGCTTTCATATTGTCATACATTTCATCATATTCCGCACGTGATGCATAATTTGGCTGCGTATATTCTGGCTCATCTTGACCAGGGGCTGCTGGAACTGGCCCACCAAATTGGAACATATCTTTTGCAACGGCTTGGAATGATGTTTTACTTCCGCCATCACTTTGGAAACTGCTTACTTCAGATTTTGCATCCGCCTTGCTGCCTTTACCGATATCTTCAGGCGCAGTGAACTGAGAATTTTGTGACATTCTAGATTGAAGCATACGCATGGTGTTCAAACCAGACATAACGGCCATACCCGCACCAACCGCAGGGTTAATGGCTGTCGCCAGCGCGGTTAAGCCGTAAGACATACCTTCGCCCATGATCGCGCCTGTCGCTTGACGGCCTGCATTAACTTTAATTTCGCCGCCTTCTGCCACAGCACGTTGTTGCATTTGGTCGGCAAATTC
>JASBUS010000011.1 GCA_030147745.1 Alphaproteobacteria bacterium | reverse complement strand
GCACAGGCTTTTCAAACGAAAATACTAAAGTCGTGTTTATGCAAAAAGTTTAGCATCGGTTTTTACATAGTTTGGCCCATTAATGCAAGAAAAATTTTACGTAAAACAGGGTTGCGCTGTATATTAAAACATCCTAATTATCGGATATATATAGCCCTATCCTGTGGCATATACGATTCCCTTTGGAAAACTTGATTTATTTGCCCTTTTTTACAAAAAATCTCTGTTTTATCTTGCATATTTGTTTATCATATTGTCTATAAGAGCAAGTCGGTCACGGCGAAAATTTGTTATTTTTCATATAATTGGGGTTAGTATGTACCAAATCGATGCAAATACAGCGTTAACGCGTAAAGTTAAAAAGCTAGCATTATCTCTCGTTGCAACATCTGCTTTGTTGGTAAGCGTTTCCGCCCAGCAAGCACAGGCTCAAATTTCAGCTGATGCAGCAGCGATCTCTGACCCTAGCCGCGTTGGCGCACAGTTCCGCACACCAGATATGGATTTTAAAACTGGCCCAAGCATTGACGTCAAAGAAGCGGATGTTGAAAAAGCCCCTGCTGGCGCTGAAAACATTAAACTAACCTTGAAAAAAATTAACATCACTGGCGCATCTGTTTATTCCCCAGAATATCTAGAGACATTATATGCCGACAAATTAGGCACTGAGATTAGCCTTGCCGATGTTTACGCGATTGCTGCACGCCTCACGAAACTATACCGAGATGATAACTACGCTATTTCACGTGTTGTTGTGCCTGTTCAGACAATTGATAAGAAAAGCGGCACAATTAAATTAGAAGCCGTTGAAGGCTTCATTGATAATATCCGCATTGAAGGCGACGAACACGCCAATGAATTTAAGCGCATACGCGGTTATGTTGAAAAAATCCAAGGCGTTCGCCCACTCGACATGAAAGACCTTGAGCGCACATTGCTTTTGATCAACGACCTACCAGGCGTTGAAGCGCGCGCGATTATGGCGCAGTCTGACACAACAGCGAAAGCTAGTGATTTAACATTGATTGTTAAACGTAAAAAAGTCGATGGCGTTATCTCTTATGATACACATGGCAGCCGTTATTTAGGCCCACACCAATTTATTGGTGGCGTGTCATTCAATTCATGGCTTGGCCTGAATGAGCGCGTCACCTTCCAAGGTGCGTATGCGCCAGATAGTGACTTTGATCCTGAACTTGCTTATGGCTCGATGTTCTTTGAAGTTCCTGTTAACCGTCACGGCACATGGTTTAAAGCTTTCCTTTCCAAAACAAACACAAAACCTGGTTTTGATTTGGAACAATTTGATGTTGAAGGTAATTCAACATTTGGTGAGTTTAAATTTGTTCACCCATTGATCCGTACTCGTAATTTCAACTGGTTCACTGATGCGGCATTTGACTGGCGCGATGTCGACAGCCAAAACAATATTGAACCAACACGTAAAGACCGCATTCGTGCGCTGCGCGTTGGTACAAATGTTGAATTTTTGGATACCCTCTTCCGTGCGGGTGTGAACACAGTTAGCTTGAAATATTCTCGTGGCCTAGATTTCTTTGGCGCGAGTGAAGCAGGTTCAACAAACCTCTCTCGTCAATTTGGCAATCCTGAATTCAACAAACTCGAAGCTGAATACCAACGCTTACAACGCCTAACTGACAAATGGAATATTTTGGCGGTTGTTAAAGGTCAGTTGAGCAATGGCGCATTGTTGAGCTCTGAAGAATTTGGTGTTGGCGGCGTGAATATTGGCCGCGCATTTGACAGCTCTGAAATTATTGGTGATGAAGGTATCGCGGGTAAGGTTCAACTACAATGGCGTAACCCATACCATGTTCCACTATTCGACAACTACCAAGTGTTTGGTTTCTATGATGTTGGTCGCGTTTGGAATGATGATGCGACAACAAATGATTTGAAGCGCGAAAGCCTTGTCTCTGCTGGTATAGGTCTTGATGCGACAATCGCCGAGAAGACAAAGCTTGGCATTATGGTGGCGCAGCCGTTAACGCGCGATGTACAAACACAGCGTGATGATGATCCGCGTTTCTACTTCTCGCTCAGCCGCGAATTCTAATTACAAAAAAAGCCCTCAAAACTGAGGGCTTTTTCTTTGTCTCAATAAATTCAAATTATAATGTCGAGATTGCCGCAACCGCCAAAGCATCGGCGCGTTCGTTCTCTGGATGGCCTGCATGCCCCTTAACCCAATGGAAGGTTACATTATGTTTGGCGACGGCGGCGTCAAGCTCCATCCATAAGTCTTGGTTTTTTACGGGCTTGCGGTTGGCGGTTTTCCAGTTCTTGGCTTTCCAGCCATCCATCCACTTCATAATGCCATCGCGCACATAAGTGCTGTCTGTATATAAATCGACTTCACAGTGGCGCTTGAGGCTTTCAAGGGATTTAATCGCTGCGGTTAATTCCATACGGTTATTGGTGGTATCCGGCTCTGCGCCCGATATCTCTTTTTCAGTTTTGCCATAGCGTAGCACAGCGCCCCACCCGCCTGGACCAGGGTTACCGCTACATGCTCCATCAGTATAAATTTCTACGCGCATGGGGGATTGGCTCTCCAATATTGAATACGTTTTAAAAAGGCACGCGGGTCATGTGGGATAACCACATCATCCCCCGGATGATTTAAGTAATCATATAACCGCGTCATTTGTATGCGAAGCGCACTGGCCTGTAACATTTCACCGAATATTTCACGTTCATCATCATTTAACGGACGAATACGCTGATACCCTGCCATCATCGCATCAAAGCGCGCTGCAATAAATTCTGCTGCGCCGTTAAAACACCATGCGTTAACAGTTAACGCCAGATCATAGATAAAAATTTCATCACAGGCGTAATAGAAATCAATCACGCCGCTAATTGCGCCATCTTTGAAAAAGACGTTATCAGGAAAGAAGTCACAATGCACAGCGCCTTTTGGCAAATCCTTCGCGAACAACATTGGCCACAGCCCCATAAGGTCGGTGAAGACATCATTGATTAATTCAACCTGCCCCGCGACAACACCTTCAGCGCGGTCTTCGCATTGCATCCATAAGTGCTGCCATTTATTGAAATTCATTTGATTGGGGCGCTTAATGGTAAAGCCGTCGCTTTTCTCATGCATCTCCGCCAGCATTTCGCCTGCGGCTTCACATTGCGCGGCGGTGATGTCATCAGGCTTTGTGCCCTGCCCATCTAAAAAGACGCTTATAGCAGCGGTCTTGCCCTTAATATGACCATAAAGCTTATCATCCTGACGTGGGACAATTGAACATGTCGGCACGCCCTGCGCGCTTAAATGCTGAATAAGACCAAGGAAGAATGGCAGATCACGTTCAGACACTTTGCCTTCATGCACAGTTAGCACATAACGCCCCATATCTGTGAAAATATGATAATTGGTATTTTCTACACCAGAGAGGATGCCTTCAAAACGCTGCAATTGGCCGATATTATAATCGGTCAAAAAATTTTGAATGTCCTGCGAATCTAATGTGGTGAATACGGCCATGTCGACAGTTTGCCGAGGGGGGCGCCCTGCGTCAAGCTGCGCTCTCTTCGTTATCCCTTAAAATACGTGGAACGTTGAACACAACATTCTCTTCACGCAGGATAACTTCTTCCACATCAACCGCGCGCGCCTTTGAAATTGCGGCGACGACTTCTTCGACCAGAATTTCTGGTGCAGATGCCCCTGCGGTAATGCCGAGTGTGGTAACATCGGCGAGCCAATCAAAATCAACGTCATGCGCACGCTGAATAAGCAATGACTTTTTCGCTCCATATGTTTTTGCAACTTCCGCCAAGCGGTTTGAATTTGATGAATTCGGCGCACCAATAACCAAAACGGCATCAACCTTCGCCGCGATTTCTTTTACCGCTTCCTGACGGTTGGTTGTGGCGTAGCAAATGTCTTTTTTGAATGGGCCTTCAATATGCGGGAAACGCGCCTTTAATGCGTCAACAATGTCCGATGTATCATCAATCGATAAAGTTGTTTGCGTGCAATAGGCCAAGGCATGTTCATCAGCCACGGTTAACGCCGCGACGTCTTCAACGGTTTCAACCAAACGCACAGCGCCTGCAGGCAGTTGCCCCATCGTACCGATCACTTCAGGGTGACCAACATGGCCAATTAAAATAACTTCACGGCCTGCTTTGTGGTGTTTTTCGGCTTCTTTATGGACTTTGCTAACCAATGGGCATGTTGCATCGATATAGAACATATTACGCGCCGCGGCATTTTCAGGCACTTTTTTCGGTACGCCATGGGCGGAGAATATCACAGGCTGACCGTCATCAGGAATTTCATCGAGCTCATCGACAAAGACCGCGCCTTGCGCTCGCAGATTTTCAACCACAAATTTGTTATGGACGATTTCGTGACGTACATAAACAGGCGCACCATATTTCTTAATCGCTAATTCGACGATTTGAATGGCACGATCAACCCCTGCACAAAAACCACGCGGCGCTGCCAAATAGATTTTCAAGGGCTGTTTATCGGTCATGTTTATACAATCTTTCGTTTTATCCATGGAGTTTTATATAGCGCAGCTTATCTAAACTTGCCATGTTTTTTATTTTCTTTATTGTATCAATATTCACAATTAACAGAGAGTCGTTACGATGAAAGCTGCCCTAAGAAAATTTTTTCTACTCAGCCTAGTTCTGAACCTAACTGCCTGTACGAGCGCGGATATATCAGAAAACTTTGGCAATATTAAGGAGAGCCTATTCATCGTTGGGTCGGTCTTTACGCCTTCGAAATCTAAAGCCGTAAATCCAGAGCCTGAGCAAAGTGATAGCGACGAGAATGCTGTATTAGCCTGCCCGCGCATTGAATATATCGAAGAACTGAGCATCGTTGACAAATATGTCGACAGCACTCAGCCAAGCGTTGATGGCCTTGAATATTCAGCAAATATCGCGCATTTCGAAAGCTCTTGCCGCGTATTACCCGTTGAAAGCTTGGCCGATATTGAAATTTACATCCGCTTCTATGCAGAGCTTGGCGCTGCGGGTCGTTTGAAACCAAGTGAAGAAGTAACGGTAACGCATCCTTACTTCATTGCGACGCTTGATAAAGACAATAAAATCATCAACAAACAAGTTGAGACTTTGACCATGAAATACGGCGCGAATGAGCGTGAACTGACGAAGCTTGAAAAAGTCAGCTATCAAATGCCATATGACGCTGAACATAACCCGAAAGATTACCGCGTGGTTATGGGCTTCATTCTAACCAAAACACAAATCGAGAATAACCGCCGTGACTATCAATTCTAATTTGGATTATAAAACAATGACACAAGACACATTATCTGTTGATGTAAACGCCTTTTGGAATGCAACGCATAAAGCGCATTTGGACGTTGTTGAAACTGTATTCTCTTCCCTTAAGGATGATTTATCAGCCCTGCTCGTTTTAGGCGCAGAAACCATTCGTAATGGCGGAAAAATTATGTTTTGCGGTAACGGCGGCAGCGCGGCAGATGCACAACATATTGCCGCTGAACTCTCCGTCAAACTCTTCCAAGACCGCAAACCTATTGCCGGTTTGTGTTTAACGCTTGATAGCTCCGCGATTACGGCCTGCGGTAACGATTATGGCTATGAATATATTTTCTCTCGTCAGGTGCAAGCCCTTGGGCGCGCAGGTGACCTTTTGGTCGGCATCAGCACATCAGGCAAAAGCCCGAATGTGATTAAAGCTGTTGAGGCTGCCAAAGACATGGGCATTAAAACTGCAGCCCTCACTGGCCGCGATGGTGGCCCACTGGGCGGCATGGTTGATGTGAACTTATGTGTAAAGCATGAGGATACCGCCCGTATCCAAGAAATGCATATCACACTTGGTCATATGTTCTGCGGTTTGTTGGAAAAAGAATTAGGGCTCGTTTAATATCATGATACTGCCAAGTTATATGCCTAAATGTGTAATGATCACAGGTGCGACAAGTGATTTTGGCCGCGCCTTTGCGCATAAATTTGCAGCACATAATGTGAAACTTGTTTTACATGGCCGTAACCGTGATAAGTTACAAGCCCTCTCGGATGAACTGGATGTCCATCATCACTTAATGGTGTTTGATTGCAATAACGAAGCCAGCATCGCCAAAGCCTTTGATACCCTCCCTGCGGAGTTTGAGCATATTGACCTACTGATCAATAATGCAGGCGGCGCCCTTGGTGGCGACCGTTTCCATGAAAGCCCATTGGATGACAGCCTCAATATGGTTGGCGCGAACATTACGTCGCTCATTTCAATCTCTCATAAAGTTTTACAGTTAATGAGCAAGCATAACCGCGGGCATATCATTAATATTGGCTCCATCGCAGGTAACTGGCCGTATCCAGGTGGGCATGTTTACTGCGCGAGCAAGGCCTTCACACGTCAATTCTCCCTCGCCTTACGCGCGGACCTAAATGGCACAAATATCCGCGTGACGAATATTGAACCGGGCATGGTCGAAACGGAATTTTCGTTGAAGCGTTACAAAGGTGATGCAGATAAGGCTGATGCCGTATATGCAGGCGCAAATCCACTGCAGGCCAATGACATTGCCGAGACCGTTTATTGGTGCGCGACACAGCCTGAACATGTCAACATCAACAGCCTTGAAATCATGCCACAGCGCCAAAGCTTTGGCCCATTAGCTGTTAATCGCGCCAAAAATAATTGACATAATCTGATCGCTCTATTATATTCTCCCCCAACGATAAAAGGGTGAAGTAATGAATATTTTAGATAACAGCGAAGATTTTATTGCCGCATATAAAAAAGAAAAAGAAACTGCGCATCAATTAACGCAGGAATTCTTTGTTGCTGCAGAAAAAATATTACTTAGCGATATATCAAAATTTACACCCAAAAAAGTCTTATGCTATGCTGGCAAAAATAGCGGTATAAATGTTGAATTATATGATGTGATCCCTCATCTCTCTAATAGCACAGATCGTTATCACGATACATCTGATTTAGTTAGACAATTTTATGAACAATCTGAAGGTATTAAACAATTAAAAGTAGTCTTGAAAAAGATGGATATTGACCTGTGCCTTGTAGTTAGACAAAGCAATTTAGCCATAAACTTTAGCCACAAAAAAGCTGAGATATCCTAAGTAAATTTGACATATCTGAACCACCTTGCTATGCTGCGTTGCTTTATGAGTAACTAACAAAACGAGGTTAAATCTTAGAGCAATGTCTTCCAAAGCCGCCTATTCAGAGGCCGACCAAAACGCCCATTTATTGGGTAAAAAACTTTTCGCAGCAAAAATCCGCCACGAACAAGATCTTTACAAAGCGCAGTATGACGCGCATTTACAAAGCTTTTTACAGCGCGCGGATAAAAGCTTATCACACATGTTTAACAGCCTTAGTGAAAAAGACATCGTGCAGCTTTATTACACGGAATCGCACCACACCAAAAACATCACCCGCATATTTCCGAGCCATGAGAATGGCGCTGCGTGGATCAATAAAGATAAAGCCTGCGAAGAATTAGAAGCTAATTCAAGCGCCTTAGCCGCATTTAGAGACGCCCTGAACGAAGCGCAGTTAGATGTATCACTAAAAATTGTCGATGCACCCGCAAAGCGTAAAAACCAAAAACCGCAATATTATTTTGATATGAAAATCATTGGCTATCACGCCTATGATTTATAAACCATCATGCCGCAGCGTCAGAGCTTTTTGCCTCTGGCGCTCGCGCTATGTGGCTAAAATCAATTAACTCGAGCTGATCAACAATTGATAGCACGGCGGTTAATTCCCGTTTCATTTCCAATAGAGATTCTATATTCGTTGCGGCGATGTGTATATCCGCGGGTTCAAAATGGTTTTTCTGCGTTGGCAGCATCAGCAATAATTTGCCTTCAAAATATGCGGCGAGTACGCGCCCCCGCCCGTCATATTCACGAGAAAGCGCGGTGAATTTTTCTATCATTACAGGGTGGATTAAATATCGCGCTTCGACTTGGTCATTAGTATATGCATCATAGATTTTCTCAAATTCTGGTGAGACTAAATCTGCACGTTCTAAGCCTAAAGTCTTTTCATTCAGCCACTCAAAAACACTGCCTTGATTAGGCTTTAAAATCGTATGGCCAAAAAATGTTTTAGGGACATCAATTAAAAAGACGAGCCCTTTAAACGTCGTGACCCTGCGGCGGTGCTTGCCCGAACCGCGTTCGTCTTCCAGTTCAATTTCAGACAATTCAATATGTGTGCCCTTATATTCGCCGGCGAAATGATCCTCAAACTTGGCGTAATCATAATTGGGCACAATCTTGGTTTTGCGGTAATCATTGATGATTAGTTTGCCATTGGGGTTATAGGTTAAATTCCCTAAAGTCTGCGCAATTTTGGGGAGGATCGTTTTTTTGTAGTTACGCGCATATTGACGTTTTGGACCGCTTACCCACCACCATAATGCCGCAAGGAACGCAATGGTCAGCCCCGCTGCACTATCATCGGATGATGATGAAACTAACCAGCCACCAAACAGCAACATATAATCAATCAACGCAGTAAACGGCACACCAATACAGGCGATGATCGTGCCGATATGTTTACGCCTTTTATATTGTGTCAATTTAACAAGGCGAATATCTTCCAATTCATGCAAGTCAGATTCAACCGCCTTCACAAAGGCGGTATCATCCATATCTTTTAATGCAGATAAATCGCGCGTCATAATATTTCCCAATAATAAAGCACCCCCGCTATAATGCAGGGGTGCTGTTTAAAAAAATACTAATATGCTGAAAACTTTATGGTTTTTGAACCTGCGCCAGCAAATTTTTCATGCCTTGGGCTGCGCCGGCATCATCCTTAAAATAAATACATAGATCCGACGCAAATTTTTCCTGCGCTAATTTATTGAACGTCACCTGAATATTCGCATCCCCCGCCTTGCTGATCGATGAAATTTGATCAGGGCGCGCGTAAAATACGCCTGCCGCATCCTTAATTTTGACGAGACCATCAACATTATCAAATATAGCTGCGGTAAATTTATCGACCAATCTTTTGGTATAAAGCTTCTCTCGACGACGAATACGTGGCATGAGCACATCTTCTAAACTACCAATTGTTTTCGCAAATTCATCCGCAGACTTATCACCACGCAGTCTGTTAAACAAATCGTTCAAATATTTGTGATTATCTTTCTTAACCGCATCAAATTCGACAACGCGTAAAGACAGACCTGTATCACTGATAAAGCTTAAACGTAATTCATTATCGCCATTAGGTCTAACCGCCATTATCTGGTTTGGGTCAAGCAACGTGAAGCCGCCTTGCGTATGGCTCGCCTGCGCCATTTCAGAAGGTATATTCACCATATGCGGATTAGCACGTTTAATTGCTTCAACCAATTCTTCAGCAACATTCAGTGGAACATAAGATGTTTCAACAAGATCGCCGCGCTGTGTACTTGCAATCAATGTTACATATTCACTATTATCATCCGACTTAATAAATGTCTTCGAGATAGAGATCGTGTCGACGGCAGCAGGGTTCACATAATAATGCCCCATGTCTTGACTGCCCCAGAAGAAAGGCATTTTGATAAAATCTACGCCTGCTATACGGATTTGATCTGCAATTGTATCGGCATCAACGCCCAGAACATTCGGATTAAAGCTCTTGATGCGTCCTTGCTCTGCATGGCTAAGATATAGCCCTGCTTGATGTTCATCGGTGCAATCGATCAGTACCGCGATATTTTCAACATCAACGATTAGTGGCGATTGGTCGCTATTGGTAATATTGGTGAATTTAGACATTCTTTCCCATCCCTTATATATTCTTATTTTTTATAATGTGGTTTATAGGGTGCCAAATATATTACGTCAAGATGCTTTACACCCAAAAGTAGAAAAGGCCACCTTAATTAAGGCAGCCTTTTTAAAATTCTATAATGCGCAGCGATTAAGCGGCTTTATTCGCGCCTTTTGTTGCATCAACAACTTTGCGTGCGGCGTCATCTAGGTCGTTGGCAGAGATAACATCTAGACCGCTTTCCGCGATAAGCTTTTTACCTTGCTCAACATTTGTGCCTTCAAGACGGACAACAAGTGGAACATTCAAGTTCACTTCCTTCGCGGCCGCGATAACGCCTTCCGCAATAACGTCACAACGCATGATACCACCAAAGATGTTCACCAGAATGCCTTCAACATTCGGGTCTGACAAAATGATTTTGAATGCAGTTGTAACGCGTTCTTTTGTTGCGCCACCACCAACATCCAAGAAGTTTGCAGGCTCGCCACCATAAAGCTTGATGATGTCCATTGTTGACATCGCAAGGCCCGCGCCGTTCACCATACAGCCAATGTTGCCGTCTAGGCGGACATAAGACAATTCCCAGTCTTTGGCGATTTTTTCGTTTGGATCTTCTTCTGTTTCATCACGAAGTGCCGCAACATCAGCGTGACGGAACAATGCGTTTTCATCAAAGTTCATTTTAGCATCAAGCGCCATAACTTCGTCATTAACCAAAATCATTGGGTTGATTTCAACGATAGAGGCATCAAGCTCGATAAAGCATTTGTATAAATTCATGAAGAATTTAACCGCGCTTTTCACCGCGTTACCGCTTAAACCCAAGGCGAAAGCAAGCTTACGGGCGTGGAAGCCTGACATGCCTGTCGCTGGGTCAATCGATGTCTTAACGATTTTCTCAGGTGTTTTTTCCGCGACTTCTTCGATGTCCATACCGCCTTCAGTTGACACCATGAATGTCACGCGGCCTGTTTCACGATCAAGAAGAACTGAACAGTAATATTCTTTTTCAATATCAACGCCGTCTGTAACATAAAGGCGCTGAACTTCTTTACCTTCTGGGCCAGTTTGTTTTGTCACCAAAACTTTACCGACCATGGCTTCAGCGGCTGCTTTTACATCTTCAGCTGATTTACAAAGGCGTACACCGCCCTTGCCTGTTGGGTTATCTGTGAAATGACCTGCACCACGACCACCAGCATGAATTTGCGCTTTAACAACATATAATGGGCCTGGCAGTTCATCTACTGCGGCTACGGCTTCATCGACGCTCATCGCCGCGATACCTTTAGGCACAGCAACGCCGAATCTTTCAAGTAATGCTTTTGCCTGATATTCATGAATATTCATATCTATAATACCTTTATGTTCGATAAAATTCTTATACATGCGTTTTTAGCGCAAATGACTTTAGCACTAAATCAATAAAAGAAAAACCCCGATCCCCGCGCTTATTCAGCGTTTTTAGATATATAAGGCCGAATATTCTATGTGCAATTGCCTTTATTGTTATGCAGCAAAGAAAATTGTTGCATAACTTTTTCGTCCGATATATATTCAGTTACAAGATACAATAAAATTGGGTATCTCGAAAGAAGAGTTTAAAATGGTAACAATGAATAACAACGCACGAAAAACACATAAATTTATCCAGACTAGCGCTGACCTATCGGTTGCGTTTAAAGATAACGTATATTTCGGTGTCGACAAAAACGAAGGTAAGCGTGCGATGGAACGCATGGGCCACAACACTTACGCCGTTACAGGTTACTTCCAGAAAGATGGCGCGGATGCAAAACATGCAGCATGGTTAGCGCGCGCACAAGAACAGCGCTCCTTGCTGCGTCAAGTTTGGTCTGAAGCATCAAATAACAGTATTTCTGATAGCGTTAAATCACTTGCAGAATCTGTTAAGAACTTAGCATCAACGGCAGTTGCATCGGTCTATCAATTTGCTGGTAGAGTTGATGAAACGCTTACATCAGGCTGCAAAATGCTGAAAGATTCATTCAACAGCATGTATGAAACCGGCGCTGAAATGTTTGAAAAAGGTTACAATAAATTATTTGGCGCGCCGAGCTTAAGCTACGCCGCACCAGCCATGGCTTACAACTATATTCCTGCGCATACAGGATTTGTTGGAAACAGCATTGCCGCACAAATGTTGGCCCCTGCACCACGCATGCTAGCACCAGAATATGCCACATATAAAGCACCTGCTTTGCGCATGGCATAATTAGGAATTTTTAGTCTCTATGACCTGTACGCCCGATAGTTTCTATCGGGCGCTTTTTTTGCATCATATTCTTTAACCCTAATTTAATATGTCAACTATATACTCTACGCATGACATTACACATTCATGATGAGCATAAAGAGCATTTAAAAGAAGATCTATTCAGAGCCTTCCGCTTTGCGCATAGCAGTAAAGAAGATATTCATGCTGACCATTTACGCAATCATGATGATGACCTGAATGAAACAGACCTTTCGCATGTATTTATTCAACATGGTGAACATAAAAAAGGCGTGCATGAGCAAAGCTATGTTAGCCAAAGCATCAATGGCGGCTTTATAACCAGTAAGAAAGACAACGCGCAAGCAACCGCGACACAATTCCTTTTACGCAGAAATATTATTGATAGCCTGCGTGATATTGTCGCCGAAGATATTAAAGCCTCGACCAAAAGCTTATTTGATATCCAGAATATGTTTGATTTTGATTTTTCAGACTCGCTAAGCAAAATGAGAAACTACGCAACGTCTACGATTACCCTTGCTGAAACCAGTATAGCTGGCGCACAGGCAGGCGAAAATTTAAGTTCAGAAATCAATTTTGCTGTTGAAGGTGATTTTAAACAAACGCTTGATAATGTTTTGCGCAATGAAGATGGCAGCCCCATGAACAAAGCGCAGAAAAAGGTTTTTGAAGACACCAATTTGGTTTGTGCCATCCCGACCTTTGAAGAATATGAAGAAGTGCACAATAATTCCACACAGCTAATTGCGTTCGAACAAAAACTAACCGATCCGTTACAGCGTACCACCTTAACTATAGCCGATTTGCCACAGGGAATTATTGAACAAATAAAAGAGCAACGCTTAAGTAATTTTTACGATGATAGCCTAGATGAGCGCAAAGCTCTTCATGACAAGATTGCAGAATCCCACGGTTTTAGTGCGGCTAATGGTAAAACAGCTTATGAGGTATATGAAGAGGCTTATTCCGCAGGACAAGTCGATGTACAAACATCCGTCGCAATTCGCACGGCCATCACGGATACAAACGCAGCCTTTGATGCTGAATTTGATGCACAATGGGCGCAAGAAAAAGAACGCCATATGCAAACAGCTTTAGACCTAAAGCTGCAATCTATTAAAGATAATGGCGGTGTATATATTCCTGAATCAAATATAGACCGTTCAAAGCTAGATCAATATGGCCAAGCCTTAAGCCAATTTAGACAAGATAATCTACAAACACAAAACAACGTAAATGCCCCAGAATTAACAGCAGCACAAGATGCAACCGCGCCCCAAACCACTTATGCACCGAAGCAAGATTTTCAGCCGCAAATTATGTAATATTTTTAATCGTTTTCTTTTGCATATTTTCTATAAAAATGGTATGATCGGGACAATTCTAAGTAAGAAATAACAGAGGCAATAAATCATGCGGCATACAGAAAAATCATCTGTCCACCAAAATGAATTTGATCGTATAGCGTTAAATAAAAAATCTGGCGCATCTGCGGATGATAAATCTGCTAAAAAAGATAAAGATGGGCAGGACAAAGCGCATAACGAATATGTGAATAATGGCGAATTGTCACAGTCACAATTACAGCGCCTATTCTATCGTCGCCAAATGTTGATTTCTAAAGGTCGCTATCATCTGAACTATGCGGCATTAATGGATATCGCGCGTCAGGACAGTGAATTTGCCCAAGGCAGCACGGGCGATTTATTGGATATGTTTGACCGCGAACTTATTGAAGATTTCTTGAAAGACCGCACAATCGGTCTTCGTAACTATGGCGAATTTGACCGCCCTGTTCACGCGAATATCAAAGCAAGCTATAGCTACGAAAATTTTGACCCTGATGCGAAAGACTTGCTCTCCGCCATTGATAACGCGGAATCCAGAACAGGTATTTCAAAATCATATCTTGTTGACCTTGCCTATAAAGAAAGCAGCTTCGGCGCGAATATGGTTGCGTCAACAAGTACCGCGCGCGGTGCGTATCAATTTATTGATGACACGTGGCTGCGCATGGTGAAACAATGCGGCAATGAAATTGGCCTTGGCCAATATGCTGACCTTATTGATGTATCTGGTAAACATGCCGAAGTCATTAACCTAGAATTCAAACAAAAAATTCTCGACCTTCGTTTTAACCACGATGTGTCATCTTATATGGCCGCGCGCTTCACTGAGGGCAACCAAATCGCTTTGGAAAAAGCCTTCCCGAACCGCGAAATCACCAATACTGATTTATATATGGCACACTTCCTTGGCGCGGGCTCAGCCATTAACTTCATTCGTGAGATGGAGAATAATCCAACTCAGGTTGCGGCGGCTAAATTCCCGAGTGCAGCTAATTCCAATAAATGGGTTTTTTACAATGACGGTAAAGGCCTATCTTTTGATGCCGTTTACAACCGTTTCGAACGTGATTTCGAAGGAAATCGCCCTGTAAACCTTGCGGCGCTAGAAGACAGAGATCATTCAAAAGCAATGAGTTAGCACCACTTCTTTGCGTTTTAACTCTTTTTTTATATATAATAGTGTATAACAGTATATATATGAAATATCGTAAGAGGTAAGCATTGGAGCATTCAGGGGCAAGCAGCGCAGGATCAGAAAGACGCCATGGCATGCATATGCTAGGCCATGGCCTTGAAGCGACAAGCGTTCCTGAAAATCAACGCCATTTCCTTGCCGCCGCGGAACGTCAAAAAAACCGTGACGAAGAAGATAATAAGCATAAATTGATGATTGGAATCCTTGCCGATATGTTCATGGGCAACGCTTACCAAAACAGCGCATCAGGCGCAAGCTTTAGCCTGATTGAAATGTTTAAAGATTTCTGGAATTTCCTTACAGATAATCAGAGCTCACCTATCGAAGTGCGTGTCAACAAAGCAAGCCAACGCTTTGGTACACCAAATTACAATGAAATGAATGATATTATTTCAGCTGGCGAGTCAGACTTTGACACCGCGGTTGAATTTGTTTTGGAACGCGAAGGCCTTTTAAGCAACCATTCAAATGACCGTGGCGGCTTAACCAAATACGGTATCTCGCAAAAAGCCAATCCAGATATTGATGTCGCTAATTTAACGCGTGATGATGCGATTGCGATTTATAAAGAGCGTTATTGGGATGCCATCGGCGCAGATGATATGAATATGTCGACTGCCCTTGTCGCCTTTGATGCCGCTGTAAATCACGGCACAGGCACAGCGCAGCGTATGCTTAATGAAACAGGCGGCCAAATTGGCGGCATGCTTGAATGGCGTATGAATTATTATGATCAAATCGTTGAGCGCGATAGCAGCCAATCAGTCTTCCTTGCAGGCTGGCGTAATCGTATCGGTCACTTGGCCGATGAACTGAGCGAGATGAGCGAGCCAGCGATCGCGATGACACGCCGTCAGGATCAAAACGCCATTATGGCGATGAGCTAATCACTCCGAATATTTATTAGATAAATCCACCAGATTGCATCGCCCATAATTTGGCGTATTGGCCGTTTTGTGCCAATAATTCATCATGCGTGCCTTGCTCAATGATCTTGCCCTCTTCCATGATCAACAGACGATCCATAGACGATATGGTTGATAGTCGGTGTGCAATAGCAATCACGGTTTTACCCGTCATAATACGTTCAATTGAATCTTGGATCAGCTGCTCAGATTCACTATCTAGTGCTGAAGTCGCTTCATCAAGGATCAAGATTGGTGCATCTTTCAAAATCGCACGCGCAATCGCAATGCGCTGGCGCTGCCCACCGGATAAACGTACTCCGCGTTCCCCCACCATCGCATCAAAACCTTTTAGGCCATCTTTATCTTCAAGCGTCATGATAAACTCATAAGCATGCGCTAATTTAGCGGCGGCGATGACCTCTTGGTCTGTTGCATCAAGGCGGCCATAGCGAATATTATCCATGATACTACGATGCATTAGATCGCTATTTTGTGGTATCATCGCGACATTACGGCGCAAACTTTCCTGCGTGACCTTGGCAATATTTTGTCCATCAATACGAATTTCCCCGCCTTGAATATCATAAAAGCGCAGCAAAATTTGCGTCAGGGTGCTTTTCCCTGCGCCGCTCGTTCCAACTAAACCAATTTTTTCACCCGGCTTAATATCAATATTTAGGCCATCGAAAACGGCTTGTGAGCGATATTTAAAGGTCACGTTATCAAATTCGATATGACCACCATTAACTTTAAGCGCAGGCGCGTCTTTGTTGTCTTTAACTTTCTGCTGCATATTAATGGCAACAAGACCTTCTTCAACCTGACCTAAATTCTGGAATAAAAAGACCGAGACTTCCTGCATCCACCACGACATTTGCATCATGCGGATCGACATTGGCAGCACCATTGTCACATCTCCAATCGTCAAGCGGCCATCTGCCCAGCCCTTAATTGCGAAGTAGAACATTGCGCCAATAAACAGCACTGAAATAACTTCTAAATACATGCGCATTTTAACATTCAGCAAGTTCTGAATTTGTGCCTTATGGATCACATCATTCATCGCCTCAGTTAAATAGGCATCTTCCTTACGCCAGCGGAAGAACAGCTTCACCGTATAAATATTACTGATGGTATCCACCGAGCGCCCACGCACACGGCTTAATGCTTCATAAGCAGCAGTTGAACGCACCAAAATTTTCGGCACATAAAAACGCAGCAAAGCAATATAAGCCACGAACCAAACGCCCAATATTAACGGCACCACATAGCCCACTTTGATGAAGAAAAAGGCCGTAACGCATAACCCCATAAAGGCATAAAGCAAGCTGCCCATGAAAGTTTGGATGACTTCCAAAATCGCTTGCGGCGTTTCTATCACTTTACTGGATAAACGCCCCGCAAAATCATTTTGGAAAAAATCATAGCTATGGCCATGCAAGAATAATGATAAACGTCTGCGGATTTTATTGGTGACTAATGGGCGGTAAAGCGCATTAAAATACTCCCCAAGCTGTGCAAAAATAGGCTGTAGGAATAAACACAGCACGGCAAATAACGCCAAAGGCAGTTTCAACATATCCCAAATCGCCTTTGGGTCTTCGATCGTTGCCATGGCATCGACGATATATTTGATAAACACAGGCGGCAGAGAATCGAGCGTACTTGATAAAATAAAGAATGTCGCAACCAGCAGATATTTCCATTTATCCTGCATGATGAACAACCAAATAAACGCCCAACGGTTATTGGGCAAGCTGGTTAGACGCAAATCATCAGGCGCTTTAGAAAGCTTATGTTTTTTCGGATGCGGTTTAAACATAGGGGCTATAATATAGTGTTTTTCCCCTATGACTAGCTTTGTGCGCTTATTTCAACAAGTTTTCAATATCTTTGACCATGTCGGCTTCTTCCCAATCAACACCGACATATTTTTTGACAATCTCACCCTTTTGATTAATCAGCAATGTTTCAGGCAGCATAAAGGTCTGGAATAAACCATTCGTTATGCTGCCGCCCTTATCATGCGCCATCCATTCATTAGGGCGGGCAACATAGTTGATTTTGCGGAAAAAGTTATTCATGGCTTCTGGCGTTAAATCACTTGAAACACCAAGGAAGATCAATTCCTCAGGAAATTTTGCCGCGACATCAACCAAAATTGGAAATTCAATTATACACGGGCCACACCATGATGCCCAAAAATTAAGCAATACAACCTTGCCACGTGCATCATCAGGAAAGGTCAACACTTGGTCATCGCTATGGCGCACAAAGGTAAATTGCGGCGCCAGTTGGCGTTCAAATTTTGGCACCTCGGTATCAATCGGCGCGTAATGGACCATCGGCGATGGCGACTGTTTTTGAATAAAAAACGCACTGCCAATTGCTGCCAATACAACGACGATTAAAATGATGAAATTTGGTTTCATGATTTATTCCGTTTACTAATTTTGACCAATAATATTGCAATTAATACGGTTTCAACAATTGTAACCGCCCCTATCGCATACGCGATACCGCTGATAAATCCATAGGAATGCAAACCGACATTCAACAAATTCACGCCGAACCATGACAGCGTCACAATAACATTTAAATAGGCGATCGCCGCAGAAAAGAAAGCCCCTATTAATTTGCCTGCATGACGTCCATGTAATGCCCAAACCACCCATAGCACAATCAAAAGCGCACCATTTTCTTTAGGGTCCCACCCCCAGAAACGCCCCCAGCTCTGATCCGCCCAGATACCACCAAGCACTGTGCCAAAACCTGTGAAGAAGAGCGCCACAACAGATAATCGCAAAATTGATAACGGCAATTTATCACCTGTTTTTTCAGCAAAGGCCATGCGGAATAAATGAATATGCGCAAGCATCGCCGCGACGATACAAACCGCATAACCAATAGTGATGCAGAGCACATGTGTCGTCAGCCAGAAGGATGTATTCAGCACCGCGACCAAGACATCAAGGCTTTCGCCATCCATTACAAAATATGGCGCGATAACAAGCAGCAGCGCGGCTGTAAAACTGCCTGCACATAGGGCAAAACCACGTTTTTGTTTCAGCTCAATCAGCGCGCCCATTGCCGCGGCACAGAAGGACACAAAGATAATCGATTCATATAATGTGCCGACTGGTGGGCGGTCTAAGACATAAATACGGAAGGCTAAAATGCCACAATGCATAATAATCGCGGCGATACAGGCAATCACAGCACCGAACATCAAAGGGGCACGGCCTTTTAACACCGCAACGAGCGCCACAATAATGGATAAGATATACAGCCCAATAATCGCTAACGACCATGGGAAGGCATTATAGAGACGCTCCAGACTTAAGCGCTGCGCACTAACATGCGGATTTTGCGCATACAACGCATCTAACGCGGCAACATGCTGGCTCCATGCTTCGGCATCCTGCGTTTGATACGCATGTAGAAGCCCTGCCCAGCCATCTAGACGTGATTTATTTAATGGACTGCCCTGTCCGCTGACAATCATTTGCCAAGGGGTGATCCATTCTTCGACCTGATCAATACGCGGCAATATGCGCAAAACCGTATTTTGTTGGTTCTGCTCCACCAATAAATTTTGTGCAAAGCTTAAAGCGATGATACGGCCTTCATCTTCATCATATTTTGACCAATCGTCTTTTTTGACGGCAGCAATGGCCTTAGCACGCTCTAAAATCTCTGTTTGGAATGGCTGTAAATCTAAGTAATTAACGCTATCTTTTTTAGGTAATTCTGCCGCGATAAATTCAGGTAATACAACATTTAACGGCATGATGATCGATAGTCCACGCATCAACGCCATGAAAGAAATGGCATCTTCATGAAGTTTGAGCAAAGCTGTTTGCCCCGTGGATAAATCCTCGGCCTTTTTCGATGCTAAGAGCGGTAACTGCTGCGCCGTTTCACTTAAATAGGGCATCAGGCGTTCAAGGCTAAACATCCGCCCATCATCGGCGCTCGCCCCTAGTTGTTCACGCAATTCTGGATGAGTGATTTTGAATATCTTACGCTTTGAGGCGCGCGCAGGATCAAACAACACCTCAGATAGCCATACGATCGCCGCCTGACCTTCAATTGTCTTCGCGCCAGAGAGCCGTTTCAAATATATCCGCGCAAGGCTCTCTAATGGTTTTATGCGGCCTTCATGCAATACAGGTAAATTGGAAAAACCTTGGTAATTTAATTCTGCCGCAACGCTTTGTTTAGGCGCAGCAATCGCCAATAACGCAACCAATATAATTACCGCTTTATTTTGAAATAAACGCGCTACGGACATGCGAATAAAGACATGAATAAGCAGGCCAAGCGCCATAATTAAAGTGCCAATATAGGGGAAGATCCACCCCGTATTCTTGACGACCGCCAAAATGGTTGAGTCGCCGCGCTCTGCATCTTCAACAAAGTCAGATTGAAATAACGTATAGCCCTTATATCGCAAAGGCTGGTTCATCTCGATTTTTACAGGCCAGTTTATATCGCCATCATGGACAAGTATATCAGAGCTGTAAGCCCGCGCCATTTGCATCCCCGGATGCATCTCACGTTTGAAATCAACAAGTTCAATTGAAAACGGCAGCGGACGTTGCGCGCGCCCATAGATTAATTCATAACCATCAATCGGTAACGCCTTAGTAAACCCATCAAAGAGTAAATATTGTGTCTCGTTGATGCGGAAGGTAATGCCAGAAATATTTTCTTCAGCACGTTTTTCAGATGGTTTAGCGGATAATTGCACCTGCGCTGCCATGCCAAAGGCATTCTCAGCAGGCGTATCACGGCGCGTGATATTACAGTTTTCACAGACAGACTCAATTGAAATTTCAGGGGCATCACCATAACGCAGCACGCCATTTGGCTTAATTTTATGAAATGGCCATTCTGCAACAATTTGTCCGTCTTTAAGCAAAACCAAATTACGCTGATGGTAATCAAGCACCGTACGGCTCTGTGCGCCTTCTGGCACAATTAAATAACCTTCTTGATTAGTTAGCGCGGTTAATGCGCCGCCATAAAGCAGTACCAAAACGCCTAAATGCGACAGGATAATGCCGCTGCGCGACCATGACCATGGGCTAGCGAATAAAAACTTAAGGGTCAAACATAGCGTCAACACGCCCATCAACAGCCATGCCATGGGCCCTGCAAAGAATATTTTGGTCGCGGCATATAGGCCAATTTCTTTTTGTGCGACTGTGCCCGCAATAAGCAGCAACATTAATGGCGGCAGCAGATAAAATAACATCTGCGCACTGACCGCGAATTTATAAAGCTGTTTCAATTTACTCTGCATGGCCTGATTTATAAACCAGCCTATTTGAAAGCGCAAATATGTTAGAACGTTATCCCCCGCGCACCCACAATAAAAAAACCGCCGAATATATCGACGGTTTTTATAAATCATTTATCTGTAATTTAAATTACTTAACAACTGGCGCGTTTGGTGCCTTTTTAGCAGCAGCAAGTTTTTCCAGTTCATCACGAGTTGAAATGAGGTGGTCAACCAATTTGTAATCAACAGCGTCTTGTGCAGATTTAAAGTTGTCACGCTCAAGGTCCGCTTCGATTGTCTTTACATCGTGACCTGTGTGTTTTGCTAAACAACCGTTCAAGTAATCTTTCAAACGCTGGAATTCTTTAACCGCGATTGTCATGTCTGTTACTGTACCTTGTGTACCCGCTGAAGGCTGGTGCACCATGACAGATGAACTTGGCAATACAAAACGCTTACCTGGTGTACCTGCTGAAAGCAAGAACGCGCCCATTGACATCGCTTGACCTGCACAAATTGTGATCACGTCATTTTTAATGAAGTTCATTGTGTCATAGATTGACATACCCGCAGTTACAGAACCACCAGGAGAGTTAATCAACAATGTAATGTCTTTTGCTTTGTCGAGTTGTTCCAAAGCCATAAGCTGCGCAACAATGTTATTGGCCATGTTTTCTTCGACAACGCCATTAACCATGATTGTACGGCCATCTCTAAATAGCTGTGCATATGGGTTTGTGACGATAGATCTGTTATTTGAGATCTGAATTTCGTAGTTTGGAATCACCATGTTCTGTGCAGGTGTAGAAACCTGATTGAACGCAGGAGAAAGCCCCATTTGTGCAGCGAGTGCAGGCTGATTAAATTGTGCGATCATTGCTGGTGTAAGTGCACCAGTCATTGCTGCGTGCTGGAATGATGAACATAGTTGGTTGTTCATCCAAATCAAATCAGAATTAGACATACTGACATCTCCCGTGTATGAAATTATTTTTATAATTCGTTTTTTTGCACATTAGAACAATGTGAATAATATGGCAAGTATATTTTTTAGCGCCCCGCCTACAGAAACCATCCATTTTCCATAGTAAATCACATCTAAGTTTGAATTAAATCAAGTTTAAGTTTTGCTTATATTAAGAATTGTGTTTATGAAAATTTTTTATTTTTCTGTATAAACCTGTATAAAAAAGCACGAATTTATCAAAACCCGTGCTTTGTAAATTTACAAATATTTGCGCGCTTTATGGTGATGGAAAGGCACGGTCTATAAATGACAGAAAACTATAATGCTCTTCATGACGAAGCTTATCCGCTGAAATAACTTCTGTGCTGATTTTATCGGCATAATATTCGTAAATTTCAGCATAGCTGCGTGCAGCCCCCTTGCCGCCATCTTTATAGAATGTTGGTTTATTCGCCTTAACCACGCGCGCGGGATAATCCTTCGCAACGGCGCGGTCAGGTGTGGCTTCTAAATTTTCAATAAATTTACGCCCGCCGTTACCGCCAAAAAAGTGATACATATAAACATCAGTGTAAGAGACATAGCGCCCAGGGAAATCACTATGAAGACGTGCGATATTCTCACGCGCATATTCTGCGCCCATTTCAACGGAGAACATGGCATCTGTACAAATATTCAGCACCGTTTCGCGGGTATTCGGGTTTTCAACGACCTTCTCCCCTTTATCGTTTTTAATGTAACGTGTCAGGCTGTTATAACCATATTCATTGCCGTATTTATACATTAATTCTAACTGTGTGCTTGGGAGCAGCTGCATTAAGCCACAAGCTTCACTAAATTCATTCTTGATTGTAGCCTTGAATGAGCTTTCCTGCGCAGCAATTAAGCGCATCATATCCTTTTCTAGCGCTTTATATGTACTTGCATAATCAATGCGGCGGTCAATATAGGCCGGTACAGGGATGCTGTTTAAACTTGCCTGTTCAAGTGGCACATCGGGGTAAATATAAGCTTTCTCGTCATATAAGGATGGGAAATTTTCTTTCAGCCAATCCCCGCCCACATGCTTCGCGTAATCGATATAATTATCAGGATTCTTCATATAAAGGTAAATATTCGCACCTGTGACCACGGCCGTTGTGATGACTGACGGCCAAATAATGTAATTCATAACCTTGCGTTTAATGCGCTTTAATACGCCATTATCATTGGCTTTGGGCTTCACATCATCGAGAAGCTGATCAAATTCATTATCGGCCATTACACACACCTTATTTATTTTTATATTTTGACGGGTCAATTATTTAACATAATCGACGCGCTCAGGTCAATAAAAAAGAGGCGCCTTACGACGCCTCTCTTCATTCAGAAATAACCAAGACTTAGTGCTTCGCGGCTTTCTCCGCCCCTATTCCTGTTTGTGCACGCAAATGCTGTGCATCAAATTTCTCATGCTCTAATTTTGCATTGACAGATTTATCGGTAATTGAGAAGAACCAGATACCAACAAATGCCACAGTCATAGAGAATAATGCTGGGTATTTATAAGGGAAGACGGCCTTGTCAAAATGAAGAACATCAACCCAAACAATTGGCCCAAGTATCACAAGGACAATCGCGGTCAACAAGCCTGCCCAACCACCGATCACTGCGCCACGGGTCGTAAGCTTACGCCAATACATACCGAGGAACAAAATCGGGAAGTTCGCACTTGCCGCAATCGCGAAGGCCAAGCCAACCATGTATGCAACATTCTGCTTTTCAAACATAATGCCCAAAACAATGGCCAAGACGCCCAAACCTAATGTCGCTAGACGTGACATTTTTAGTTCAGCTTTTTCGTCTGCTTCACCCTTTTTAATCACGCTGGCATATAAGTCATGCGAGATTGCCGATGCACCAGCAAGGGTCAAACCAGACACAACCGCCAGAATAGTCGCAAAGGCCACGGCCGATATAAAGCCAAGCAGCAAATCCCCACCCAAGGCAGAAGATAGCTGAATAGCCGCCATATTATTACCGCCAATCAGTTTACCGTCTTCCATAAATTCTGGATTACCGATTAGGAAGGCAATCGCCCCGAAACCAATAATAAAGGTCAAAATATAGAAATAACCGATAAAGCCTGTGGCATAGAGCACTGAACGGTTCGCTTGTTTCGCATCAGGTACAGTGAAGAAGCGCATCAGAATATGCGGCAAACCCGCCGTACCAAACATTAAGGCCAAACCTAGTGATATCGCGGATATAGGATCAGAAACCAATCCACCCGGCGCCATAATAGATTCACCCTTACTGTGATGTTCAATCGCTGCGCCAAATAAGCCTTCCATGCTGAAATTAAAGTGCCAAAGCACGAGGAACGCCAATAACGTCGCCCCAAAGATCAACAAACAAGCCTTAATGATTTGCACCCATGTGGTAGCAATCATGCCGCCAAAGGTCACATAAATCATCATCAGCACGCCGACAATTAACACCGCGTAATTATATTCAAGACCAAAGAGCACCTGAATAAGCTTACCCGAGCCCACCATCTGGGCGATGAGGTAGAGTATAACGGTCGTTAACGAGCCAAAGGCTGCGAGGATACGCGTTGGTGTTTGCCGTAAACGATAAGACGCCACATCGGCAAATGTATATTTACCAAGGTTACGTAGCGGTTCGGCAATCAATAGCAATATGATCGGCCAGCCGACTAAGAAACCAATTGAGTAAATCAACCCGTCAAAGCCTGCGGCAAAGACGAGGCCGGAAATCCCCAAAAATGAAGCGGCGGACATATAATCCCCCGCGATTGCTAAACCATTTTGAAAGCCTGTGATATTACCACCGGCTGAGTAGAAATTTTTTGTCCCTGTTACACGCTTCGCAGCCCAATAGGTAATGCCGAGCGTGAAAACCACAAATATGCCGAACATGGTGACGGCCGTTAGATTCATATTATCCATATTAATCACTCCCTATCAGCCGTGATGACCAAATTCTTTTTGTATTGCTTCAATTTTTGGTTCCAAATCTTTATTGGCCTTGTGAACATAAAGGCCTGTGATTAGGAATGTAAACAAGATCAACGCGAAACCGCAAACGATACCTAAACTGGTATATCCGTCACCAATTTTATTCGCGAATAACTCTGGATCAAAAGCAATAACCAGAATAAAGCTGTAATAAGCCACAAGCATGATAATAGCCAACGGCCATATCGCCCGCGAACGTGCGGCGCATAAGTCCTTATACGCATCACTCTCGCTGAGTTTTTTCAGTTCTCCTTCAAGCATTCGACGTCCCTTTTTATAATATGTTGAGTTTTATTTAAGTATTAGTTCATTTTAACACAAACATAACCTTTGTTATAAACATTTAATGTGTTGCGCCGCAAAACAATCCTTTATATTACAATGCTTTAGCATAGGTGAGCTTATAAGCGTATATACATATTATATACCAGCATATAAAACGCTTTTTGCTTGACATAATCACAGTCAGTATTTAAACCTGTGACATTGACATAAACATAACAGGGTGCAAATCATGACCACTGCTTACGACAAGCTAAACGCTGTGCTTGAAAATGCGGGCGTTTCAAAAACAATATATTCAATTACCATGCCTGAAACAGAGGCTGCCGTAGACCGCGTTATTGATGGCGGCGAGCAGCAAGATATTGTCCTAAGCGCGCTACAGGATGCATTTAGCACCGCAGGCAACACCGCCTCCACGCCAGAACAACTGGCTGAATTGATTACATCAAAACTTTACGATGCGCGCGAAACATTCCGCAGCAATTACCGCGAAGCATGGACACAAAAACAAGACGCTATGCATGAAGAGTTTTTCGCCACATGGAAAAACTGGACAAGCCCAATCATCGAAGCGAATTGGGATGACTTCCCTTATATGTACCCAACAGCGGGCGCGAGTGAAGCGTTGCGTGAGGCCATTTATAGCTATGGGCACGCATCACGCATTGCAGGCGAAACGCCGGTCATTCACACCTTCATTGGTGAATATGAAGGCTTTGGCGCATATGCCGATGCCGCGGGCATTAAAGTTGTGGCGCATAGCCGTGAAAACTGGCGCGAAGCGATCAAAAATATTGGCCCAAATGAACAATTCTACATCAGCCAACCATCCGCGATTGATGGCTGCGTATGGGATGAATTTGATGACTTTGCGGAAGAATTAAACACACAGCAGCCCAGCGCAAAATTAATGTTAGACGTCACCTATGTTGGCTGCGTTGGTAAAGACTTTACCGTCAATACCAATCACGACAATATTCCCGCCGTGATATTTTCGTTAAGCAAACCATGCGGCGCATATTATCACCGCGTTGGCGGTATGCTCAGTAAAGAGGCCTATCCGGGTCTGTTTGGTAATAAATGGTTTAAGAACCTTCTTGCCCTTAACCTAGGGACAGAAATGATGAAGACTTACGGCGTGCAAGAATTACCGCGTAAATATGCCCCCATTCAGCAGCAAGCCATTGCCGAAGCCAATAAAAACCTTGGCTTTAATTTGCAGGCGACCGATGTTTATCACCTTGGCGTGATGAAACCACGCGCGAATGCGAGCGAGCTTGAGAAATATTTAACGCGCGGTTCAGACGGTCAGGAACTTGTCCGCGTTTGTTTAACACCGACCATGGCACATATTATTGACCCGAAAATGAGCAATATTGTCCGCGCCCGCCCACATGAAGGGATTAAACCATGAAAAATCTAGAAATCCTTGTTGAACCAGATGAAATTCACGCCTTTTGCCGCAAGCTTTGGCGCACAGATGATTTCCGTCAATCCCATGATGATGGCGGCCTTGTCTTTGAGGTCATCGACAAACTCGCAAGCCTACCGCGTTTCTTTTATGAACGCAGTGATGATCGTTTAGAAACAGGCCATTTTACATCTTGGTGGGGTGGCGTTCAGCTTCGCCCGAATGATTATCCAAAAGATGGCGTGCATGACCTTTACTATCTGCATGAAATGTATCATGCCGCGACCATGCCAACCATACCAAACGACCTTACACGCAGTGCATGGGGACGTAAATTAAACGACAACGAAAGCGACGCGAGCGTATGTTCTGAAATCGCGGCTTATTTTGCTATGCCAGGGCTGCGCGCAAAAACATTTGATTTTGAAATCTATGCTGACCGCTTTTTAAAGGATGATTATTATCATTCTCTATGGCGCAATAACCGCCGTGAATTTGAAGAAACAATGATCCTGCACCGCCGAAATGTGATGAGCGCCGATTATGTGCCGAAAGACATGCCTGAAAAATGGATTCACCTTTTTGCGAGCCAGAACAAAGAATCTAGCCCTATCTGGACAAAGAGTTACCAGACAATAGAAAGCAAACTTTCGACGCTGCGCCGTGAATGTTACGATTCAAAAATTGGCCGCAAACAAGCCATGCAGAATTTCATGGATTGGCTGCTTAGCGATGAAATCACCAAAGGCACAGATATCCCCTTCCCTGAAGAAGCAAAGACTTTTGCCAATATCTATTGGAGAAATAAGAAACTCTACACTGCTGAAGCCGATGCCTTTGCCAAAGCGCAAAAAGCAGCCTCTGCACCAAAGCCACAAACTGGCGGCCCAGCGCCTAAATTACAGCCATAAAATAAATAAGCCCTTTGCGACGTAAGGTTACGCAAAGGGCCATTGATGTGAAGTTGTTCTAGTTACCGCTTAGAACACTTCTAACCGAAGGTGCTGATTGCTATATCTCGCCTTGTGTCCAGCCTTGGCAAGTACATTCACCGCATCCCCGATCATAAACGCCCCACCCGGCGCTTCTGGTGCAAGAAAGATTTCACCTGCGCCGGCGATAATTTCAGCCTCGCGCAAATAGCGTTCATTATCAGGCATCGCCCCTTGTGCAAAGGCGGCCTTTACATCCCGACAAAATTCAGTGGCGACATTAAATGCTTTCAATATGGCTGATGTAAGATTTATAGTCATGCGCGCCTCCCAACGAAATGTTATATAATAATATGCAATATTATATAAAACAGACTAATTGTCAAGACTTCTTTTTATGCTAAGATTTGCGCAAGACATTTTGGGAAGGGCATTTCTGTGAAACTAAAAATACTTATTTTATCGACCTGTTTACTGTCCGCATTTTTTACTGGGCAAAAAACAAGTCACGCGGATTTTGCACCCGGCAAGAAATCACGCATATGCGAACCGCTCTATAGTGATATTAAAACAGTTTACTTCTCTTATAATGCTAAGCTTCCCCTTTATACAAAAGACGCTAGAAAAACTATATTGCATGACGCAACGGCAAAGGCCAAGGAAGCGCTTGAGGCACATCAAATCAAAGTACTTTATTTACCGCTTCCAGAAGGCACTGAGTTAGAAGATAAAGCCATATTGTTAGAGCTTGCATATTCCTATGCCGAAGCTGACGCCTTTAGCATTCCCCTAAATGAACCAACAATCGCCGCATGGATCAACAGATATAAGATCAATAGTAATGAGACAGAGTATGTATCAAGAACATATATAAATTTTCGCAATATTGAATTTGATAAGCAAAACACATTAGGCTTTTTATCTGGGGCACAGACTAAGTTAGTAAAAACTGAGACCTGCCGTATTTTTGAACATAGCCTAAACTTACGCTGCGTAAACAATATCAAAGATATAACTTCCGCGGCAAAAGCC
>JASBUS010000100.1 GCA_030147745.1 Alphaproteobacteria bacterium | reverse complement strand
TTATACCGAGTCTTTAAAGTTTTTTGGTCAAAGCTCCCGTATTTATCTTGTTTAGATAAGTGTAAAAATGCGGCGCTTTTGGAATGGTTCTTGTGTTTATCAGTGTATAGCTTAACATCTGCATACAACCTAAGTCCGAGAAATCCCCTCCACTTCTGATTGCCTGCGGTTTTTTCTTCATGATCAATTATGCTAAAGCCTTTGTATTTATCCTTTACAATTTGCGTTAGCAGAGCGTTGTTATTGTCTCTTTCTGATGAATCCACATTGTAGTAATCAAAGAGCGCATCCCATCTAGCTTTTTTCTGCCTCGAGATACTTTCTTTAATTATTTCGTCTGCATCTGTTTTTGCTGTGTCTGGACATGTCGCATTAACAAGTATTTCTGTAACAGAAACGAGGGTTTCATCCGTATAACGTATAATTGGTTTATTTAATATTCTTGGTAAAATCTTTTTGGATCCTGCTCTTTTATTAGACATCTCCAAATATCCTTTCATTCATGCTTGCTACCACAGAACTTGTGTGCGCTTCTGAAAGGTGGGCGTAGCGCTTTACCATCTGGAGCGTTTTATGACCAAGTATATCCGCAATTTCAGCCAGACTAGCGCCATTCATAGCAAGATATGATGCGGCAGAGTGGCGAAGGTCATGGAATCTAAAGTTTTCTATACCAGCCTTTTTTAGAGCATTTTCCCAAGCTGTTCGTATATCAATAGGTTGATAAGTGGTTTTACCTGTTTCCTTATCTATTTTTGTTTTCTTACTTGGGAATACATACTCACAGCCAAGAACTCTTAGCTTCGCATGTTTCTGCATTAAGGAAAGGGCATAGCCTTGAAGAGGAAGAACGCGCCTTTCATCATTTTTTGTCTCGTGCAGAACAATCATTTTGCGATTAAAGTCTATATCCTGCCACTTTAATCCAACAATTTCCATTTTCCTTGCTCCCGTACTTAAGGCCAGAACGACAATGTCGTGAAGATATGGATTGTCAGTTTCTTTACATGCAGCTAGAAGCTTAGTGCGTTCTTCATCTTCCAGATAACGAACACGGCCCCTTGATTCTTTGTATTTAGAAACTTTACGAATAGGGTTGGTTTCTACCCACTCCCACTCATTCATAGCAATTGTAAATACATGGCCTAAGGCTTGCGTATAGCGATTAGCAGTGGTTGCGCCAATCTTCCTTCCATATTTATTAGTAGTGTTTAATAGCCTAGCTCTGCACTCAACTATGAGCGCGGGTGAGATATCGAACAAACGATATGCACCTATTTGTGTTTTCCACCATTTTAGATAATGTTTTTGATTTGCGGTGCTTTTTGCTTTGTGAGCTAAAATATCTGTATGGTATCGATCAATAGCTTCGGCAAGGGTGTGTTTCTTGGCCTCAGATGTTTTAAAGTGCCGCCCCTCGCGAATAGCGGCTTCAGTGTGTTGGGCCCATTTTTTTGCATCTGTTATACGATCAAAAGTAGCAGTCTCTGCAGGGTGGCCTTTTAATCTCACTTTGACTCGGTATGTTGTTGCACCGCTACTATTGGTTCTTTTTTCAATTGATGCCATTAGATTTTTCCTGCATGATTTTAAGTATGAGCAGCAAGCTATCACAGAGCACGCAAGTTCACAATACTGATGTTTTTTTTTGATTTTTCTGTTTTCTATCAATAGATTGGCGATCATGGCAAAAACCAAGGGACACAATGGGGGCTTTTGGGTTGTCTGCTTCTATAGTATTGTATACTTTGGCATGTGTGTTTAATTAATATATTGATAAGGAGATTCATATGCCTGAGGACCAAGATATAAAGTTAGCTGTAATGCAGGCTATAGAAGAGCTTTCTAACCCGCGATTTGGAGGGCTTCAGGCTGGCGGGATTATACAGAAAGCATCAGAAATTCTGGGTATTTCATCGGGGCCCGATCAGCTAGATAACGCTCAGGCTCTCCTCGCTATTTTTTACAACATGTTTCGTACTGGGGAATTAGCCTGGGGGCACAATTTAAGCAATCCGTCACCGCCAAGCTGTCATATTACAGAGCACGGCCGAAGAGTGCTAGAAAACTATAGCAGAGACCCTGCAAATCCAGCTGGATACTTGGCGCATTTAGCTGATAATGTAAATTTAAATCCAATTGCTCTTTCCTATATTAAAGAGGCGCTAACAGCATATAACTCTGGGTGCTATAAGGCTGCCGCAGTATTAACTGGTGCGGCATCTGAAAGTTGTATCTTAGAGCTTCGTGACGCTCTGGTGGCTAAGATGGAAAGTTTAGATTTAACTGTCCCGGATAATATGAACGCGTGGATAGTAAAAAGGATTCTTAACGCTATTAAGCAAGAGTTAGACCCTAAGAAATTAAGTATGAGAAATACATTAAAAGAAAAATATGAAGCTTACTGGCCATCTTTCGTTCAGACTATACGAGTAATAAGAAATGATGCGGGACATCCTGTAAGCATTAACCCTGTCACACATGACGCAGTACACGCATCTCTTTTAATTTTTCCTGAGGTAGCAACGTTAGTAGTAGATTTAAAAAATTGGATTGATATAGATTATGATTAATTCCATTTCTAAAAGGCAGTTCGATGCATATTGCTACGTTAGGCAACCCATAATAAGGGCCCTGTCAAAAGAAGTTGCTTGGTTTGAGGCTGCTGATTTAAAATTACTAGCTTTAATTGTCTTTGATAAGGTCGATAGGGATTTTGGCAGTGTGATATTAGGAAGAGATAGCCGAAACCTTTTTCGATGTATTGAATCACCCATGAAATTTTTCTCTACCAAAGACGCTGCTATCGAAGACCTCAAGAAAGCTATTGTTAAATATGTTGATGATGGACAAAATTTTTATCCTCAAGGCGACGAATCTGAACCAGCATTTGATATATTTAAGCCAGTTGTCGATGATAGCCGAATGCATGATTATTATAAAATTCTGACTAATGAGCCTTGCTTTGAAGCAGCAAGGAATTTAATACAAGAAATTGCATACTCATTTGTTGACGTTGATGGGAATTATATACAGCAGTTTCAATGCGATGGGTTCGATGCCCGCCTTTGGGAAATGTTCTTATATGTATATCTTTATAATTGTGATTTTGAATTTAATACAGACCATTCTGCCCCAGATTACTATATAAATAAATATGGGCAAGAGTGCTTCATTGAAGCTGTTACTGTTGGACCCAACTCGGAGCTAGATGCACCTAACGCGACTACAGCTGAAGAAATAATTGAGCTCTCTAAGAATTATCTTCCTATAAAATTTGGAAGCGCCTTGTTTAGTAAGCTTAACAAATCCCCCCCTTATTGGGAGAAAGAGCACGTGAAAGGTAAACCTCTTATCTTTGCTGTTCACGATTATCACTTAAGAGCTGATGGCCAATACCTTGGTTCAATGACGTGGAGTAGGGCTGGATTAGTGCATTATTTATATGGATTGAGAGATGAAGTTGAGATCGGAGATGATGGTTCAATTAAACCAGTGTTTCTAGCCCCCTGCGTTAAACCAACGGTGAAGGTAACAAAGACGAAAAAACACGTTTTTAAGCACAAAGAAATACCGTCAAACTTTTTTCAATTACCAGATTCAGAAAATATCAGTGCAGTGATGTTTTCTAATGCAGCCACGATAACCACCTTCAATAGAATGGGTAAACTAGCTGGGCTTGGAAGTAAGAAATTCAATATGATTCGAAGCGGTGTCAAAGCAAACCCAAAAAAAACATCTCAAGCAATTCCTTTTGTATCGAGTGTAAATGACAGTGACTATGAAGAAGCCTGGGGAGATAGTATTATTATGTACCATAACCCAAATGCTATAAACCCTGTTAATCCGGATTTGTTTCCTGACATTTCTCATGTCACTTACGATCACCTCTCAGGAACATTTTTTTCCATACAGAATCCTAATGAGGTAATGTCTTCAACAACTATAGTTGTTGACGCTTAAGAATAACTCGAGTTTAATTTCTGCAAATTGTTGTGATTTGGTGCCCCGCCAGTGCCCCGCGCCAAAGAAAAAGGCCTAGCGTGTTGCGCTAAGCCTTTGATTTTATTGGTTGCGGGGGCCAGATTTGAACTGACGACCTTCAGGTTATGAGCCTGACGAGCTACCGGGCTGCTCCACCCCGCGATATGTAAGTTTGGGTTGTGGTGATAGGTTTAACCTTGTGCCACGCGCCGTGTGCATGGTTTGTACGCCATTGGCTTTACTATGTCAAGGCTTGTATTTGATTTTATTTATATTCCGTTTTTTTTATGTCTATGATAGAGATAGCCCACAACAACCAAAAGGCAAGGCGTGCAAATGAGTAAGGCAAGCATGATGAAACAGCAGCGTGTAGAGATTAAGGCGCTTGGCCCTAAAGGGGACGGGATCGCGCATTTGGATAATAGCGAAACGGTGTTTGTTAGCCGCGCCGCGGCGGGTGATGTTGTTGATATCCGCGTACATAAAAATAAGCAAGATTTACTGCGCGGGGATATTGTCAATATCGTCACCCCATCGCCAGAGCGTAGCGCTGCGCCATGCCCGCATTATGAGGCTTGCGGCGGCTGCCAGTTACAGCATATTACAGCGGCGGCCTATCAGGATTGGACAGCGGCCACGGTACTTAACGCCCTTGCTGAGCGTGACGTGCAGGCCGAGACGGTTTTGCCGCCAGTCTTTATTCCATCGCATACACGCCGCCGCACCAATTGGGTGGCTTTGGTGCAAAAAGATAAAGTTTATTTGGGCTATAACCAACAGCGCGCCCATAATATTGTCGATATTGATGAATGTTTGGTGCTGCATCCGCGTTTGAATGCGATGAAAGAGGCGTTTAAACCCTATTTAAAACGCATTTTGCGCGATAGCCGCCGCGCCAATATTTTTGTGCAGCTTTGTGATGACCTTTGTGAAGTGGTGATCACGGGGGAATTATCATCCCGCCGCGGTGAAATGGATTTGAACATCATGGAATCCGTTGCCGAAATGGCGCAGAAATTAGGTTTAGCGCGCGTGAGCTGGCGTGAAAAAGACCGCCATACCCCACAGGTGATGATTGCGCCAGAGCCATTTAAGAAGCGCTTTGGTGTGTTGCATGTCGATATGCCGCCACAAGCCTTTATTCAGCCAAGCGCCGAAGGTGAGGCGGCATTGGTTGGCGGCGTGATGACCGCGCTTGAGAATTTTGTGCAGAAGAAAAAGCCGCGCATGGCGGATTTATTCGCGGGCAGTGGCTGTTTTGCAGGGCATATGGCGGCGCTCGGCGCGGTTGATGCCTATGAATTTGCCGATGAAGCGATAGATCATCTTTCTAGCGCAGCAGGCGGCAAGGGGATTCAGGCCTATAAACGCAATTTATTTGAACGTCCGCTAACGGTAGATGAACTGAATGTTTATGGCGCGGTTGTGTTTGACCCGCCGCGCGCCGGCGCAAAAGAACAAGCGGCGACATTGGCGGCATCAAAGGTGCCCGTGGTGATTGGCGTGTCTTGTAACCCACGGAGTTTTGCGCGCGATGCAGCGACGTTAATTGCGGGTGGCTATGTGCTTAAAACGCTGCAAATTGTTGATCAATTTGTCTATAGCGCGCATTTGGAAGTGATTGGCGTATTCCTGCGCAAATAAATCAGAACATTTAACGATCAGCTGAAAAAAGAGCGGCTGCGGGTTTAAGAGCACTTGGTCGGTGTCCTTAAAACGCGCAGCCGTAAGTTTGGCGGTAATAGTTGCCGTTACTTAACCCGAACGGCAAAGGTGTGAAACTTAAATGGGGTGGACGGCGTTTTAGGCCGCTGGCGATTATTTAACCGCCAGCTTGTCCAATGCTTGTTGGTAATATTGCATCACAGGGTTTTTGCGGCCAAGGTCATTGGCAACTTTTGTGACTTTTGCTGTGCTGGTTGCTTCTGCACCATTATTTGATGCGTTGTTGAAGCTTTCTTGCAGCATAGATAGCGCTGATTTATTGCCTGCACGCACGCGTGGCTTGGCATTGTCATTCACGACTGGCGCAGCCATGATGCTTTCTGGAATGTCTGTGTGCAAACTGTATGCATTGACCAGCAAAGCGCCAAGAGCTTGGATTCTCTTGTTGCTTTCATCATCCATTTCTTTGGCATGCATTGTATTCAACCATGCGGCAGAAGCGTTAATCGCGTCTTGCACACGTTCCACGCCGACTTTTGCAGTGAGTTTATCAATCACAGCAGTTGCGTTGAATTGTGTGGTTAGCGATTCTTTTTCAACTTCAAGAGCAGCTGTTTTCGTTTGCATGACCACTTCATATTTGCCTGTGCCTGTTTTAACGATATGCGGGTTGCCTTCAAGCAATTCAGCAAATATGTTTAGGTCACTGCGGCTAACGCCTTCTGCAGGTAATGTTGCACCTGATTTAAGTGTTAATGTATATGCGTTCATCGCGGTGTCGATTTCAATTGTGCTGACGCGCGCTACGCTATTCGCTGAATATTCATCACGCCAGATGAAGTCATTTGTTGCAACAAATTCAGCGATGATGTTTTTCGCTTTTGTTTCAGAGCTGACAGAAGCTGTGTATTTCTCTTTCTCTGACAAGGCAAGCAATAGACCGCCATTATCGTAACCGATCAACGCTAATTTCGCTTTTGCGACTAATGTTGTCTTATCATCTTTGATGAATAGACCTGTTGCTTGTGCAACGCTCAGTAGTTCAGCGATGCTGTCATCTGAAACATTTTTCAGTTCAAAATCACGGTGATCCCCTTTGATGGCGATTGTGTTTTTCGCTGGGTTGAATGACATCGCGCGTGCGCTGTCTTTACGGATAAAGACATGGCGGCTGTCACAAGCGACATATTCATCGCTATCGAGCAATGTGCGCAGCATAGTGCGGGCGTCACTGCTTGAAACTTTCTTCAGCAATGTGTTGCCTGTGCGCATTTCGATGCTCAATGTGTTTTTGTTTGAATCGTAAATCACGGCTTCAATACGCTTTATGTTTAGGGCGCTTAGGCGGCCATTTACAGGTAATTCAACAAATTGACCGCTTGCGGTTAACGTGGATATTTCATCCATTGCATCGGATGCACCGCATTTGTATAAAGCGAGTTTTGGTTTGTCTTCTGTATGTGCTGCGTGGAAAAACTCAAGTTCATTTTTCTTCGCATTGTAATTCACATAGCCGATTTCATCTTTCGCCCAATATGTGCCAGAGCTTACTTCGACGAGGCCTGCGGCTTCTTCGATTTTTGTGATATCTGAATCATCGTGTAGTTTAAATGTTTGACCATCTTTACCGATAACTTTTGAATACCAACGGTCAATTGGCTCAATCGCAGAAACCTGTATTGGGTCGATCGTTGGACCTCCATTTATGCGTATATAAGAAGCATAAAGGTCTTTCTGATATGCGCCAAGGCGTTCGATTTGTGCATCGTTGTTGCTATAGCTCATAATTTCAGAAATACGTTCAAATGCATCACCTTGGTTTTTGCTCGCGCCAAGGATGTTGGCAACAATTTCAGCTTCTTGCACTGGATTATTTTCGGCAAGGCTGAGCATGGTTTTGAAAATATTTTCATCGCCATTTTTCTTAGTGAAACGTCCTTGAATTTCTGATGGCAAGGCTTTAAAGGCGCTTGAGGTCAGAACATTGCTCAACGCAATCTGGCTGTTTTTGGCTTTAGCTTTGTCTAGGTCTGTGAAGACTTTGCCCAAATTCGCCAAATGTTTTTCACCGTCTTCATATGCAGCTGCATTATACATTGCGCCAAAGCGTTCTTCTAACAACTCTGTATCGGCACTATCTGCAGAAAGAGACTCGATATATGCGTTTGTCAGTGATCTTGCATAGTCATGATCATCTTCAAAGAAGTTTACAAGCGCTTGAATAGCTGCGGCTTGTTCTGTTGGTGTTTTTGCATTCGCCATGGCTGCAGCAATCAATTTTTGTTCACCAATCGTCGCTTTGTTAAGCAAGTTATAGCTTTCATCATAGCTTAAGCCATCAAAATCATTTGTTTCAGCCAAAATGGTTTCAACAGTAATTTTCTCTGGGTTTTGGATGAGGCTATTAATCGCCTTCACCGCGCTGATTTTTGCATCGGCATCTTCGATGTCGCCTGCATTCATCAAGTCAACGAATGAACGATAACGTGCGGCTGTCGCATCATCTTTTGCACCAGCAATTGTTGCGCTAACCAAACGGTCGAATAGGTCCGGATCATCAATTGCTTTTGCAGTGCTTACAAAGACTTTAACTTCGGCATCAAAGTCGCCATTAGCGTTTTCAGTTAACAATGTCAGCAATGTTTTATCGCCAATCATTGGTGCAGAAAGGATTTGTTCACGGCGTGCTGCGCCCAATTCTCTCAAGCTTTCATCTTCGATCAGACCTGCTAATGTCGCGATGTCATTGTCTTTGATGGCTTTAGCGATTGTTGTTTGGACTTTCGCAAGGCCGCTCATTGCTTCGGTTTCATTGCTGAGGTATAGCTGCACATATTCATTATATTGTGCTTTTAATGCTGCATCATCAGCTAAGTAAGCCTCCATTTCGCCAAAGACTTGCGCTGCAGTTGCAGATTGTTCAAATTCTGCACCAATTAATTTGATTGCTTCGGCAAGTTTTTCACCATTTTTTGTGCTGCGGGTAATGATTTCAGCGGCCAATGGCAATGCGTTTTCCGATGTACCAATTTTGGTTGAAAGAATTTCCGCGCGGTTGGCTTCATCGAGTGTTGTGAAGTCATCACGCTCAAGGATTTCTTTGAACTTTTTGAGGCTCGGATCTTGCTGCACTGCTTCGATTTCTTTTGTCAGCGCTTTTGTGCTCATCAAAGTTGTAAGCTGACCATCAAGGGCTGCACCAACATAAGATTTAATGCGTGCTTGTTTTTCAGGTTGGTCTTCCAATTTGTTGATCAAGTCTTCATAGAAGTCCATTGTTGTGTGGTCACCCGCGAAGATTTTCTCGATATTGGCAAAGAAGGCCAATTCTTTTTCTTGATCATTTGCTGTTTGTGCAAACAGGATATCCATCGCGTTGTTGTCCATGCTTGGATATTGTTTCAACAGATTTGCTGGGCTGTAGACTGAATATTCAGCAATGCCGTTTTTATACGCGTCTGATTTCAAGAAGCTGATAAATGCGCCAGCATCTTGATTGGCTTCAAGATCTTTAATCGCGCTTAGCAAGCCGCTGATCTTTGTGATTTGCGCTTGTTTTTGCTCAGTGTTAAGTTCGTCATCGCTTAATGTGATGGCAACAATATTGACCATCGTCAGGAATTGCTTGATCTCGCTTGTGTCTTCTTCAATGCCGTTTTCTGCATTACGCTCACGCAGCGCGTTAACGTAGTTTTGCAGGATTGTATTGCGCGCAGCGTTATCATCACCAAGCAATTCGCTAAAGGTGATTACGGTTTCTGCTTGGGCGTAGATGTCTTTATCCGCCATCATCGATTCAAAAACATTTAAGCCTGTTTTCGTATTTTGTTTTTGCAGCATCTCTAGGCGCTCTGCGCTTGAAACATAAGCAGATACTGCCGCAAGGTTTTGTGCAACTTCTTCTGATTTGTCAGCGTTGTAACCCAAGATAAGCGCGGGAATGCTTTCACCTTTGGCAAGTGGCTGTGCCATGATTGCGCGGACAACGTCTGGTGAGACATTTTCTGCACTGACTTTGTCTGATGTCAAAAGGTCACGTAGACCTGCAAGATCATCTTCAGCCAATAGCGCCTGAATCTCTTGGTCAAGTTCAGCATATTGCTTGAGGTTTTCAAGTTGGCCATTATTGATTAGGGCAACCATTTGCTCTAAGCGATAGGCTTCGTTATCTGTTTGTGCATCTTTAACCGCTTGGCTGTAAAGCTCGTCAGATAGGTTAAAGACGTTTAGCGTTTTTAGCGCGAGTGACAATTTAGTGAAGTCGTTTTTATTGTCGCCAACCATAATATTTGCTGCAGCAAAAAGATTGTCTTGGTCAAATAGGTTTGCTGTGATGCGGTCGCTATATGGCGCTTTGGTGTAAGCGGCAATAATGCTTTGTAGATCATCTGCATTTTGGGCGCTAAGTGCAGCATAAAATGCGGCGCGTGTTTTGCCGTAGGCGTTGATGTGATCCGCTGATTCTTCGTCAGACAAGATATGCGCATAATCATAAACGCGTTTTGCCGTGACTTTATCTTCAGTGTTTTCAATCAGTGTTTCGAAGACTGTTTGGCTGCCGTCGAATTTAGTGATCAATTTAAGGGTTGAGATGTCCTTATTGATGTCACCTTCATTCGCACCCAGAATAATTTCTGTAGCAGCAATTAGGTTGTCTTGTGTGAATAATAGCGATGTGATCGCGGCGCTATATTTTTCTTCGTTATAAGACGATAAAATTTTTGTTAAAGCGGCACTGTCTTTTGCAGCAAGGGCGCTATATGTATCTTGACGGAGTTTCGCAAAAGATTCGATTTTTGCGGCGCTGTCATCATCCAATAGAATATTTGAATAATCAGAAAATGTTTTGGCGATTTCTGGCTTGCTTTCAACTTTACTGACGACCAATTCATAGGCATTGCGTACAGTATCGGCATTTTTGATTAAATCACCAATACGAGCAAAAGCCTGTGCTTGTTTTAAAGTATCTTCGCCTGCTTCCGCCAATAGGCCGATGAGGATTTGGCTGGTCATTTCTGCGTTAATCGCGCGGCTTTGAACATTTTCAGGAAGATCGTTTAACTCAGGTGATGCCAAAAATTCATTGATGGCTTCGATGCTGTTCGGGTTGAAATTCGCACGCAAAGTTTGCTGTGTTGTTGCGAGTTTCTTCAATGTGTCTGCATCATTTTCTGCCAATACAGTCAGATATGATTTTGCTAGGCGTGTGAAGCCTTCATCGTCTTTCCCAAGATTTAGGATTGTTTCGATATAAGCGTTGTTTTCTTTTGAATTAGCGCTGAAATTGTTAACCGCTGTAATCACGGCCGCAAGATTTGTTTCACCTTTTTTCGCATAGGCATAAAGTGCAGCAATTGGTGTGCTGTTTTTATCTTCGCTATTGATGGCTGTGTTCAGCAGGGCTTTGCGCTGCGCGGTGTCTAAGCCAATGAAGAAGTCTTGCTGTACAATTTGTAAAGCGGCATCAGGACGGTTGCGTTTAACAACTTCTGTGAAGCCAAGTTTCGCTTTCGCGTAACCTTCTAGTGAGTTTGGCTGATATGTCTTTAATGGCTGCTCTAGCGATTCTAGGCTCACTTTAAGTGCAGGGTCATTTGTTACTTTAATAATATCTGCAACCAATTTTGCCGCAAATTCAGCTGATGTTGCCATGGCAATTTGGTCAATCGCATAAGCTTCGTTAATCAAGGCTGGTGTTTTGCTGTTCTTTGGTGCTTTTTTAATGGCGTCAATATATTGGCTCAGATAGTTAACTTGACCTGTTGTGCGTGAGGCCAAGATGCGTTCTTTAATTGGTGAGACCAATGATGCGAATTCATCGCTTGTGTAAAGTTTTGTTAGGGCATCCGCTGACATTTTTGGTGCTTCAGACAATGCACGTGTCAGGTTGTTATAATTGATCAATGCTTTGATGTTCGCGTGGTTCGGGTCGTTGACAACAAAGTTTTGATCATTCTCGATAATGATGATGTAATCTTTTAGGCGCTCAGCCGTTTCAGTATATTCTGCGTTGCGTGTACGCTCACCTGTTTTGCTGAAATATTCAATCGCTGATTTCAAAAGTTCAACGCTGTATTCTTTGCCCAATGCATTAGTAAGAAGACCGCCAACGATGAATGATTCTTGGTTAAGGATCATTTCTTTGGTTGTACCTTCAACAAGGCGTAGCGCGTTTACTGCAAATGAACGCTCATTGCTCATTTTCTCTGTAAAGACGGCTGCGCCAACGGCTGCTGGTTGTTCTTTGACGAGTGTTTTCACTTTGTCGTTTGATAACGCTTCAAAATAAGCTGCGTGGTTCAACTGGAATGAGTTTTTCTCCGTATTACGCGAAGCTGTATTGGCCACAACATTTTCAAGAATTTGTGAAATTTGGCCAATCGCTTGATATTTCGCAAGGCTTTGCGCGGCAAGTGTTTGTGCTTTTTCTTGGTAATATGCAGCATAATCCGCACTGCGGCCCATATAACGTGACGCGACATGGTAAATATAATCGATGAATTCGCGCTGTGATTTATCACGTGCGAACATGCCTGGTTTATCATCAATTTTTGATTCATAGATATAGAAACGGTAAAAATCGCTGCTGTCATTTTCTAGTTTTGCTGCGGCAATTTCTTTTTTAGATTTGCCTTCATAGCGGCGGTCTTCTTTTTTCTGAAGACGCGCAAGGAAATCAAGCGGGTTGCCTTCGCGGCTATTTGTATATGACAGATTATCGCCCAAGAATAATTTCAGGGCCGCTTCGGTTTCAATTTTGACGTTAACTTGGTTTGTAGCTTCTTTTATATATGGCGCAAGGTCTTTTTCGGTAATTTGACCTTTGTTTTTAATGGCAAGGTCCATCAATTTGTTGTGGTTCTTTTTCAAAATCGCGCTAAGGGCTTTTTCTAATTCATATTGTTCAACGGCAACGGTTAAGTTACGGGTTAACTCTTCTTCCAGCATCTTCTGGGCGTTATTGACGTCGCTCGTGCTTGGGCTGGATTTGTCAGATAAATCACTAAGCGCCATACGTATGTTTTCGTCATTAAGTGTTTGAAGTGTTTTTGTTTTAGCTAGTTCAACCATTTATTACCGTCCTCATTGCCCCCGTTTTTGGGGATATATTTGCCATATATAAATTTTTAATTGGATGTTTTTACCATAATATGTAAATCTGATTCAAGTGTTTTCTTTACATATTGTTAACTTTTTTGAATCCGCCTGAGCCGTAGCAAAGAAAAAACGCGCCAGACAATAGGCCCGGCGCGCTTTATAAAACTGCTTTATCTGATTAGTAGCGGTATGATTCGCCTTTGAATGGACCTTTAACATCCACACCAATATAATCTGCTTGGTCTTGTGAAAGCGTTGTAAGCTTCGCACCTAGTTTTTCTAGGTGAAGGGCTGCAACTTTTTCATCCAAGTGTTTTGGCAAGACATAAACTTTGTTTTCGTATTTTTCACTGTTTTTCCAAAGTTCAATTTGTGCCAATGTCTGGTTTGTGAAAGATGCAGACATAACGAAGCTTGGGTGGCCTGTTGCACAGCCTAGGTTCACCAAACGACCTTCAGCAAGCAAGATGATACGCTTGCCGCTTGGGAATTCGATTTCGTCAACTTGTGGCTTAATATTATTCCACTTCATGTTGCGTAGAGGCGCAACTTGAATTTCATTGTCAAAGTGACCGATGTTACACACAATCGCGCGGTCTTTCATTTCACGCATATGGTCAACAGTGATGATGTCTTTGTTACCTGTTGTTGTTACAAAAATGTCAGCGCGTGGTGCAGCGTCTTCCATTGTGACAACTTCGAAGCCATCCATACATGCTTGAAGCGCACAGATTGGGTCAACTTCAGTGACCATAACGCGCACGCCTTGTGAAGCCAATGATTGTGCAGAACCTTTACCCACATCACCATAACCACATACCGTTGCAACTTTACCCGCAAGCATAACGTCTGTTGCGCGGCGGATGGCATCAACTAATGATTCACGGCAGCCATATTTGTTATCAAATTTTGACTTTGTTACGGAATCGTTGACGTTAATTGCAGGGACTTTCAATGTGCCTTTTTCTTCCATTTTCTTAAGGAACAACACACCTGTTGTTGTTTCTTCTGAGATGCCTTTAATATCGGCCATTAATTCAGGGTAGTCATTATGCATGATGGCTGTGAGGTCACCGCCATCATCCAAAATCATATTTGGTGTCCAGCCATTTGGGCCTTTGATGGTTTGGTGAATACACCATTCATATTCTTCTTCTGTTTCGCCTTTCCACGCGAATACAGGAATACCTGCCGCCGCAATTGCCGCAGCGGCTTCATCTTGTGTCGAGAAGATGTTACATGAAGACCAACGGACTTCCGCGCCCAAACTTGTTAATGTTTCGATCAAAACAGCTGTTTGTACGGTCATGTGAAGACAGCCAACAATGCGTGCACCTTTTAAAGGCTGCTCTGCGCCAAATTCTTCACGGATGGACATCAAACCTGGCATTTCATCTTGTGCAAGGTCAATTTGTTTACGGCCTGCTTCGGCAAGGGAAATATCCTTAACTTTATAGTCTTGCGCAACAGTTTTAGGGGCTACGGACATGGGGGTCTCCTTAGATAATTGATCGATAGGGCGCTGTTTTGTCATAAGTTTACAGCTTTTTAACCTTTTTACCGCATGATCTAATCACAGTGGGCTATAAAAGCAAGTAAAAAGGGGTCTAAACAGATGGATTTTAATAAACCGGCAGAGCAGCGCGTCTTTCGATATGAGCGTAATCCGGTTGCGGCACGTGGCTTTTTGATTTTGCGCCGTAATTCTCAGGATCGCTTTGATCCCGTCGGGGATTATTTAGTGCTCGATGACGCCGAGGATATTGGCGTGAGCGAAAAGAAAGTGATG
>JASBUS010000099.1 GCA_030147745.1 Alphaproteobacteria bacterium | reverse complement strand
ACGATGAATAATGTGGATATCAGAAGTCATTTTTTGAATTCTATTTTATAAAAACGAACATTTTTCCTTGATTTTCGCGGAAAAACTCAGTAAATACCCACTTAACTAAATACACATGCTGAATTTTGCCCTGCATGTAAGGGCAATCTTTTCGGTGAGGAGTTGGTCCTTATCTATTAGTTCAGCAGAGGCAGAACCGAAAAAGAAGGAGATCTTTATGCCTACATTTACAATGCGTCAGTTATTAGAAGCTGGTGTTCACTTTGGTCACAACACACACCGTTGGAATCCTGCGAACCGTAAATTTATTTTTGGTGTTCGTAATGGTATCCACATTATTGACCTTCAGCAAACTGTTCCAATGTTGGATACAGCGCTTGAAACAATCAAACAAATTTCTGCACGCGGCGGCCGCGTTCTTTTCGTTGGTACAAAACGTCAAGCACAAGACAAAGTTAAAGAAGCTGCACTTCGTTGTGGTCAATACTACGTCAATCACCGTTGGTTGGGTGGTATGCTTACTAACTGGAAAACAATTTCTCGTTCAATCGCTCGTTTGAGAGAGCTTGATGATATTCTTGCTTCTGATGCAGAACTTGCGTCACGTACGAAAAAAGAAATTCTTATGATGACTCGCGAGCGCGACAAGCTTGAGCTATCTATCGGCGGTATCAAAGATATGGGCGGTCAACCAGACGCGGTCTTTATCATTGACTGTAAAAAAGAAGCTAACGCAGTTAAAGAAGCAAACGTATTGCACATCCCAGTTGTCGGTATTATCGATACAAACGTAAGTGCTGAAGGCGTTGACTTCCCAATCCCAGGTAACGATGATGCAGCACGTGCAATTGACTTGTACTGTGAATTGGTATCAAACGCTGTTCTTGAAGGTATTCAAGCTGAATTGCGTGCATCTGGTAAAGATCTTGGTGAAGCAATCGACGTTAAAGTTGAACTTCCTAAAGAAGAAGCTGCTGCGAACGAAGCTGAAGAAGCTGTTGCAACAAAAGCAAAAGCATCTGCTTAAGTCTTATTGAAACTAACACTAAAACATAAGGAAAACTGAAATGTCTATTACAGCATCTCAAGTTAAAGAACTTCGTGAAATCACTGGCGTTGGCATGATGGACGCGAAAAAAGCTCTTGTTGAAAACAATGGCGATATGGAAGCATCTGTTGACTGGCTTCGTGCAAAAGGTATGGCGAAAGCAGCTAAGAAAGCTGACCGTACTGCTGCTGAAGGTCTTGTGGCAATCGCAACAAGCGCTTGTGGCAAAACAGGTTCTGTTGTTGAAATCAACGCTGAAACAGACTTCGTTGCACGTAACGAAAAATTCCAAGACTTCACGAAAAAAGTTGCTGATTTGGCACTTGGTGTTGACGCAATTGACGGTCTGGCTGCTGCTGATTATGCAGGCGGTAAAAACGTTGCAGATACATTGACAGACTTGATAGCGACAATCGGTGAAAACATGCAGCTTCGCCGCATGGAAAAATTGTCAGTATCTAACGGTGTTGTTGCAAGCTATGTTCACAACGCTTTGCAAGCTGGCTTAGGTAGCATTGGTGTTCTTGTTGCGCTTGAATCTGAAGGCAACCAAGAAGTTCTTGCAACAATTGGTAAGCAAATCGCAATGCATGTTGCGGCTGCTAACCCAATGTTCTTGGACCAAACAAGTGTTGACCCAGAAGTTGCCGCACGTGAAAAGCAAGTTTTGATGGATCAAGCTGCTGAATCAGGCAAGCCACTCGACATCGTTGAAAAAATGATCGAAGGCCGTATGCGTAAATACTTCGAAGAAATCTGTCTTGTTGATCAAGTTTTCGTTATCGACGGCGAAACAAAAATCAAAGACGTAATCAAAGCAGCAGAAAAAGAAGCTGGTGCACCGATTAAGTTGACAGGCTTTACTCGTTACGTTCTTGGCGACGGCATCGAAAAAGAAGAAGAAGATTTCGCAGCCGAAGTAGCAAAGACAGTTAACGGTTAATCCGATTGTCTTAATGAATTTGAAAAGCGCCGGTATAAGCACTGGCGCTTTTTTATTTTAAGTAAAAGTCTATGAGGTTGTTATGGTAGAGCAAAATTTAACATGGGAAGAATTTGAGCACGTGGATATTCGCGTGGGGCAGGTTGTTCAGGCTGAACCATTTCCAGAGGCGCGTAAGCCTGCAATTAAGATCTGGGTTGATTTCGGCGCAGAGCTTGGTGTGCGAAAAAGTTCGGCGCAGTTAACGAAACACTATGTGCCCGAAGAATTGGTTGGAAAGAAAGTCATTGCGGTTGTAAACTTTCCGCCACGCCAAATTGGTAAATTTATGTCTGAATTTCTGACGCTTGCTATGCCCGATGATGAAGGTCAACCTGTTTTGATATGTCCAGATAAAGATGTACCATTGGGCGGGAAGCTGTTTTAGATTTGTACGCATGGTTTTTATTAATATAAAAATACTTGATTATCCAGTCTAACCCTTGCTAATAAGGCGGTGAGTATTTACACTGCAAAATCGCAGTAGATTATAACATGCGAGAGAATCCGCCATGAGCGCCAAATTAAACCCGATTGAAAAAACTATGCCAGAAGCCGTAACATCAGAACTTCCGTATAAACGCGTCCTGCTGAAAATGTCAGGTGAAGTGCTGATGGGGCCGAATGAATTTGGCTTGCATCCTGAAACAGTGGCGCGCGTTGCGCATGACATTAAAGAGGTCGTTGACCTTGGGGTGCAGGTTTGTGTTGTTGTTGGCGCAGGCAACATCTTCCGCGGTGTGTCTGGTGCGTCACAGGGCATGGATAGAACAACCGCTGACCATATGGGCATGCTAGGGATTGTTATTAACGCGCTTTGTCTGCAAAACGCACTTGAAGAAATCGGCGTACAGACCCGTGTGCAATCTGCTATTCGTATGGATGAAATTTGTGAGCCTTATATTCGTCGCCGTGCGATCCGCCACATGGATAAAGGCCGCGTGGTTATTTTTGCGGCAGGTACAGGTAACCCATATTTCACATCAGATACTGGCGCATCATTGCGTGCATCTGAAATGAATTGCGATTTGATTGCCAAAGGTACTAAAGTTGATGGCGTTTATAACGCCGACCCAATGAAGGATAAGTCAGCCGTTCGTTTTGAAAAAGTTTCATATATGGACGTATTGACCAAAGATTTACGCGTGATGGATGCAACTGCGATTTCATTGGCGCGTGATAACCAAATTCCAATTGCTGTATTTAATATTCGTGAAGAACATAACTTTGCAAATATTGTTAAAGGCCAAGGCACATTTACAATCGTTGGCGATTAAGCCGGCGTTTGAGCATAAATTGAAGATATAACACTAACATAAAATAAAGGTGAAACATGAGCTACGATAAAGCTGATCTTGAAAGACGTATGAATGGTGCAATTGATAATCTGATGTCTGAATATACAGGCCTTAGAACGGGTCGTGCTTCTGTAAACATGCTTGAGCCTGTTGTGGTTGAAGTTTACGGTTCAAAAATGCCGCTTAACCAAGTTGGTACAGTGTCAGCGCCAGAAGCACGCATGTTGTCGGTTACTGTTTGGGATGCGTCACAAACTAAAGCCGTTGAAAAAGCTATTCGCGATTCAGGTTTGGGCTTGAACCCACAGGCTGAAGGTACGCTTATTCGTATTCCTGTGCCTGAACTTAACGAAGAGCGCCGCGCAGAGCTTTCAAAAGTAGCGGGTAAATATGCGGAAACAGCCCGCGTTGCCATTCGTAATGTGCGCCGTGACGGTATGGATGCCCTAAAGAAAATGGAATCTGATAAAGAGATCAGTGAAGATGAGCACAAGCGTCTATCTGATGAAGTGCAGAAGCTTACAGACGGCTTTATTAGTAAAGTTGATGCGGCGTTGTCTCAGAAAGAGAAAGACATTATGACAGTTTAATGGCTGTCATGATTTTGATCCGAGTAACTGGTTATGAGCGATAACAAAAATCACATTTCTAATGGCGGCGTAGCGGCAAATTCAACAGTGCCGCGCCATATTGCCCTTATCATGGATGGTAATGGGCGTTGGGCAAATGCCCGTGGCCTTCCGCGTACAGCAGGGCATAAGGCCGGGGTGGAAGCAACACGCCGCGTTGTGCGTTCAAGCGCTGAATTGGGTGTGAAATATTTAACGCTCTTTGCCTTTTCATCTGAAAATTGGCGCCGTCCAGAGGCTGAAGTCCGTGAATTAATGCGTTTGCTGCGTATATATTTGCGTTCAGAGACTGCGGATCTACACAAGGATGATGTGCGTTTACGTGTAATTGGCGACCGCATGATGCTCGCCGAAGATACGCGCCAGTTAATTGATCAGGCAGAAATATTAACGGCGGCGAATACAGGTCTTCAGTTAACGATCGCTTTAAATTATGGTGGGCGTGATGAATTGGCTTTCGCGGCGCAGGGCATGATCAAGGATTATCATGAAAAGGGCTATGTCCCTGATATTGAAGAAGTTGAATCGCGTTTCAAGTCATTTTTAATGACTAAAGATTTGCCTGATCCTGATTTGCTTATTCGTACCAGTGGTGAGCGCCGCATTAGTAACTTCTTGCTATGGCAATGTGCGTATAGTGAGTTTGTTTTTAGTGATGTCTTATGGCCGGATTTCGATAAAACGGATCTAGAGCAAGCTATTCAAGAGTTTTCTGGTCGTGACCGCCGCTTTGGTAATGCTATTTGTCAGCAGCGTCTGACAAAGTCTTAATTTCATTGGTTAAATGGGGATAATCAGATCACCTCTCTTTTGACAAATAAATTTGCACTTCGTTTGGCTTCGGCGCTTGTCTTGGCGCCGCTTTCTATATTCTGTGTTTATGCTGGCGGCTATTTTTTCTTTGGCCTTGTGTTTCTTGCCTTCATCGCATGTTTGCATGAATGGGGTCGTATGTGCATCAAATTACCCGACCGTAAATGGCTGACGGGGCTATTTGGCTTTGTTTATTTTGCTTCATGTTACGCCATGTTTTTCTTCATACGCGCGCAGAGCGATGGTATCTGGCTGATTTTCTTGCTCTTTGTGATTGTTTGGGGCTGTGATATTGGCGCTTATGTGTTTGGTAAAATCATTGGCGGCGAAAAATGTGTGCCGTTAATTAGCCCGAATAAAACATGGGCGGGCGTATGGGGCGGCGCATTTAGTGCGGTTGTGTTGTCGCTTATTTATGTGTATTTCCTGTTGCCGGAGCGTTTTAGCCTATCTTATTTAGCTTTGATGGCCGTTGTGATTGCTTTTGCGTCTATGCTTGGGGATTTATTAATCTCATATGTGAAGCGCCGCGCCGATGTTAAAGATACGGGGCATCTTATCCCTGGCCATGGCGGCGTGCTTGACCGTATTGATTCTTTGATTTTAGCAACTGTGCCGATGGCTTATTTTGTTTATTGGGATGTGATATGAGAAAATCCGTCTCCATTTTTGGTTCAACGGGCTCTATCGGCTGTTCCACCGTTGATTTAATCGCGCATAATCCAGATTTATTTGATGTGAAAGTGCTGACAGGCGGCGCGAATTGGTCACTCTTGGCTGATCAAGCCTTGGCGCTGCGTCCAAAATTAGTTGTGTTGAACGATGAAACACATGCCGCGGATTTGACAGCGAAGTTATCTGGCAGCGGTATTGAGCTTGCGTTTGGACGGCAAGCAATTTGTGATGCCGCGAAAATTCCCGTGGATTTAACGGTTGCGGCGATTATGGGCTTTGCGGGTTTGGCGCCATTATTGGAATCCGTAAAAGTCTCCAAGGCTGTGGCGATTGCCAATAAGGAGCCATTGGTCGCAGCAGGTGATTTGTTTACGCAGGCGGCACAAGCGGCAGGCTGTCAAATTTTACCAACGGATAGTGAGCATAACGCAATTTTCCAAGTGTTTGAGCCTGAGAATAGGGGCGCGATAAAGCGTTTAATTCTAACGGCTTCTGGCGGACCTTTTAGAACATGGGCTAAGGACGCTATTTTAAAGGCGACGCCTGAACAAGCTGTGAAGCATCCAAACTGGTCGATGGGCGCGAAGATATCGGTTGATAGTGCATCCTTAATGAACAAAGCGCTAGAGGTTATTGAGGCGCATTATTTGTTTGATATGCCTGCAGATAAAATCGATGTATTGGTGCATCCGCAGTCAATCATTCATTCGATGGTCGAATATATTGATGGTTCAGTATTGGCGCAGATGGGCGCGCCAGATATGCGCACACCGATTGCCTATTGCTTGTCATGGCCTGAACGTATGCAGACTTCTGGCGAATCTTTAGATGTTCTTAAGCTCTCTCGGTTAGAATTTGAAGAGGCTCGCCATGATGTGTTTCCAACACTTGGCTGGGCCTATGATGCATTACGTAGCGGCGCAGGGGCGTGTATTGCTTTAAATGCTGCCAATGAAGTGGCGGTGGCTGAGTTCCTAAATAAGAAGATAGATTTTGCGGGTATTTTTACCTGCGTTGAAAAAATGTTAGAAAACTTTGCAGGGCAGACTGTCCAAGGCTTAGAAGATATAGTATATCTGGATGATCAGGTAAGAAATAACGCTAAGGCCTTTTTAAAGGCGTGTTATGGTCTATCTCAATAAAAACGTCTGTAGATTTAACGGACGCGCGTAAACAGTATCGGAAAGTAGAGAAGTATGGAAAGCTTTACCCAGTATTTTCAGTTGATTACCCAGAATGCATGGCTTTATGGCGGTGTGTTTATTCTTGTACTCAGCTTATTGGTTTTTATCCATGAATGGGGGCATTACATTGTCGCGCGTATGTGCGGCGTACGTGTAAAGGCGTTCTCGATTGGATTTGGTAAAGAATTAATCGGTTTTAATGATTCGCATGGCACACGCTGGAAAATCTCTCTTATCCCGCTTGGTGGTTATGTGCAGATGTTTGGCGATGTTGACCCGGCCTCTGCTGGTGCGGAAGCTGGCGTAACCGATGAAAATGGTGAGGTTATTCGCGATTTCACGGAAGAGGAAAAGAAAGAAGCGTTCTTCGCTATGGCTGTCTGGAAGCGTTCTTTGATCGTTTTCGCTGGGCCTGCAATTAACTTCCTTTTTGCAATTTTTGTATTGGCTTCGCTTTACGTTTTTGTAGGTAAGCCAGTAACGGCGCCGATCGCAGCTGCGGTTGAGGTCGGCAGCGCTGCTTATGAAGCAGGTATTTTGCCGCATGATGAGATCGTTGAGATTAATGGTAAAACCGTTACATCTTTTGACCAGATTCGCCGTGCAACGATGTTGTCCCTTAAGGGCCCAATGCAAATTGTCGTGAACCGTGATGGTGAGCGTATCGCGCTCGAAGCACAGCCGCGCCGCGAAATTGTTGAAGATCGTTTTGGTTTTAAGCATGAGAAGGGCTATTTGGGCATTATGGCGCCATCTAGCGCGTTCCGTTTGCAAGCAATCTCGGAAGTGAATGGCATTCAAACTGAAGGTGATGCAAGCCAGATCCGTGGTTATTTCCAAGCAAGTGCCAATAAAGACGTTGAAATCATGTTGACACTTGGCGGTGAAGAAAACGCCATGCTCGTCAATATTTCAGAAGATTTGATGGCACCATGGATGGATAAGGAAGACCCTTATTATAACATCTTCCAAATCAGCCCGCGTTCAGATGAAGAGATCGTGAAACTTTCAATATTTGGAAGTGTAGGCAGTGCGATTGGTGAAACCTACAAAATTACATCTGACTCCCTGCGTGCATTAGGTCAGATTATCGTGGGCACACGCAGTGCGACGGAACTTGGTGGTATTATTCGTATCGGTGCGATTGCGGGTGATATGGCCGAGCGTGGCTTTATTGCTTTGATTACTTTTGCGGCGCTCTTGTCGATTAACTTGGGTTTGATCAACTTGTTCCCGATCCCAATGTTGGATGGCGGTCACTTGGCGTTCTATGCGGCGGAAGCTGTACGCGGAAAGCCAGTGCCAGAGCGCATACAAGAAAATGCATTTAAGGTTGGTTTCGTTATGTTGATTGGCTTAATGCTCTTCGCGAATATCAACGATATTGTGCAGTTGATTATGTGATGACGTCACATAATATTTAGAGATTTGAGAAAGCGCGCTAAATGACGCGCTTTTTTGTTGGCCAAAGTTTGTGCATAACATGCTATTCCCCTTGAATAATATGCCAAATTCCCTTATTTTTTAGGAACTATTTTCACTTTCTTTCACGAGAAGCTAAGTATCCTATGAAAAATCTCATGTCTAAATATATACGGTCAAATCGTAATCTGTTGGTCTTTTGTGCAGTAGCTGCGGTCAGCTTTGTCGGCCAAGTAAGCGAAGCCTTGGCTCAGCGCGTTGATAATATCAGCGTTGTTGGCGCAGAGCGTATCGAAGATGCCACAGTCCTAAGTTACCTTGATGTGCCGCGCGGTACAGTGGTAAATGAAGAGGCGATAGACCAAGCGCTTAAAAACTTGTTCACGACAGGTTTGTTTGCCGATGTATCTATCCGCATGAATGGCAATAATATGATTGTTAAGGTTGTTGAAAACCCAATCATTAGCCGCATTGCCTTTGAAGGTAATGATGATTTAAAAGATGAAGACTTGCTAAGTGAAATTCAGTTAAAGCCACGTCACGTTTTCTCACGTACACGCGTACAGTCAGACGTAAAACGCTTGTATCAGCTATATCGCCGCAATGGCCGTTTTACTGCGAATATCGACCCTAAAGTTGTCCGTCTTGACCAGAACCGTGTTGATTTGGTGTTCGAAATTGACGAAGGCCCAGTAACTAAAGTGAGTTCTATTCGCTTTATTGGTAATAAGAAATATGAAGATGATCAGCTGCGTTCAGTCATTTCGACAAAAGAAACAGCATGGTATCGCTTCCTAACCTCTGCGGATCGTTATGACCCTGACCGCGTGTCTTATGACGAAGAATTGATCCGTCGTTTCTATTTGTCTGAAGGTTATGTTGACTTCCGTATCGTTGATAGCTCTATCGAGTTGATGCAGGAAAGCCAAAAATTCTTCATTACAATGACACTTGATGAAGGCCCACGTTACAAGGTGAATGATATCCGTATTCGTTCTGCCATGGCTGGTTTGGATACAGATGCATTGATGGAGCATGTCAAGATTGAACCGGGTAAATGGTATAATGCTGACCAAGTTCAAGACCATGTTGATATTCTGACCGACCGTCTTGGTGATATGCAATATGCATTCGTAAACGTGAAGCCAGATATTAATCGTAACCCAGCTAATCAAACAGTCGATGTGATTTTCACCGTTAGTGAAACGCCGCTTGTATTCGTTGAGCGCATTGATATTCACGGTAACGTACGTACGCTTGATAAAGTGATTCGCCGTGAAGTAGAGCTTCTTGAAGGCGACCCCTTCAACCGTTCTAAAGTCGCAAAAGCGGAGCGTAAGATTCGTGACCTAGGTTATTTTGAAACGGTTAAAGTTGATGTGAAGCCGGGGAGTGCGCCTGATAAATCCGTAATTGATATTGAGGTTGCTGAGAAATCAACTGGCGAACTTTCTGTTGGTGCGGGGTTCTCCTCTACAGAAGGTCCATTGGCTGACTTCCGTATTCGTGAGCGTAACTTGCTTGGTAAAGGTCAAGATTTGACGCTTGCCGCAGTTATTGCGGGTGAACGTACAGAATTTGATGCGTCTTTCACTGAGCCATTCTTCATGAACCGCGATATGTCGTTCGGTGTTGATGCCTTCCACATTACACGCGATTTGCAAGATGAAAGTTCTTATGATCAGTTGCGTACAGGTGGTGCATTGCGTTTTGGCTACCCATTGTCACAAAACTGGCGTCAATCTTTGCGTTATCGTTTGGAAAAGAACGAAATTCGTGATGTTAAGGATGACGCATCGACATTCATTAAGGAACAGTCTGGTAACCGCGTAACGTCGGCGTTCTCTCAACGTTTGACTTATGATAACCGTAACTCTACGCAATTCACGACAAGTGGTTGGAATGCATGGCTTGATACTGAGCTTGCAGGCGCAGGTGGTGATGCAAAATACGTATCCGCGAAAATTGGTGCCTCTTGGTATTACCCAGTGATGGATAAGGTTGTTTTGAATATTACTGGTGAAACAGGTCTAATCGAAGGTTATTCCAACGAGAACGTCATGATTAACGAGCGTTATTTCATTGGTGGTTCAAGCTTGCGTGGTTTCGAGCGTTCAGGTATTGGTCCTCGCGACTTGGCGACGGACGATGCACTTGGTGGTAACTACTTCTACCGCGGTAGTGCGGAGCTTTCTTTCCCGATTGGCTTGCCTGAAGAATTGG
>JASBUS010000098.1 GCA_030147745.1 Alphaproteobacteria bacterium | reverse complement strand
GTGTCCCCTACTTTTATTTATAAAAGTTCCCTGTTAACACCCTATTCAAACCTAAAATAATGCGGTTATTTATTCTTATCGTTTCCCGCGATTATTTATTCATTTTTTCTTTGAGAATATGTGACGCGCGGAAGATCAACACACGACGTGGCGTGATTGGCACTTCTTCACCAGTTTTTGGATTGCGTCCTACTCTTTCTTTTTTATCGCGAAGTGTAAAGCTGCCGAATGATGAAATTTTTACATTTTCACCTTCAACCAAAGCATCTGATATTTCATTCAAAATATCATCTACAAACTCTGCCGATTCTGCTCTAGATAAGCCGACTTCCTCATAAAGGACTTCAGCAAGATCAGCGCGCGTAACCGTTTGTGACATGGCTTTACCTCTCTTCTTATAGTAAAAAATTAATATAATGATTGCGTGACGTCAAGTGCATACACATGAACATCCACAGCTATCATTCTGACATATAAAGGAAAATAAACTCTTAACGTTTTATAATGAAAAGCTAATAAAACAAGGCTTCGCAGCGCTTAAAAGCGCAGAACAACCGCGCCCCAAGTAATGCCGCCACCAAGGGCTTCAAAAAGAATTACATCATTCTTCTTGACCTTACCACTACGATTCGCATGATCAAGCGCCAAAGGAATCGACGCTGCCGATGTATTACCATGGTTATCTAGCGTCACAACGACCTTATCCATCGATACGCCAAGCTTCTTTGCCGCCGTTTCAATGATACGAATATTCGCCTGATGCGGGATCAACCAATCTACATCGGCCTGTACAAGGTCACATTTATCAAGCACGTCTTCAACGACTTCACTTAAATAGCCGACCGCCTTTTTAAAGACTTCCTTGCCTTCCATGACAATATAGCCACTAGCCTGTGTCGTGCTCACGCCGCCGCTTGTATAAAGGATGTCCTGATACGCGCCATTAGCCTTCATCACACTCGCATGTATGCCGCGGTCTGATTTATCGCCTGTGCCTTCCTGTGCCTCAAGCAAAACTGCGCCCGCACCATCGCCGAAAAGCACACATGTTGTACGGTCTTCCCAGTTGAGGATTGAGGACATACGTTCTGAGCCAACAACCAAAACGCGTTTAAGCTGTCCTGCTTTAATCAAAGAATCAGCCACGCCCAAGGCATAGACGAAGCCTGAGCATACGGCCTGTACATCAAACGCCACGCCAACAGACGCGCCAATGTTATTTTGAATTTGCACCGCCACAGATGGGAATGTGCGGTCAGCTGTCGTTGTCGCGACAATAATGCCGTCGATATCCGCACCGCTTAGCCCTGCCATCTCCAGCACTTTTTCACAGGCCTTCGTGCCCATGAAGCCCGCTGTTTCGGTATCGTTCGCGATATGGCGCTTACGAATACCTGAACGCTGCACAATCCATTCATCAGATGTATCGACAATCTTTTCAAGGTCAGCATTAGACATGATGCGCTCAGGCAGATACGAGCCCGTAGCCGATATAACAGAACGTATAACCATAAATTAGAGACCTTCTTCGTCCGCAAGTTCAGAAATAAAGAACGATTCCTGACTCATTAATTGTTCAATTTCATAGGCAACGCGGTCATTAAACCCATGATGCGCCAGTTCAGCGGCAACTTTAATCGCATTGGCAAAACCAATATGATCGCTGCCACCATGGCTTTTCACACAAATCCCGTCAAGGCCAAGGAACATACCGCCGTTATAATAACGTGGATCAAGTTCTTTCTTCACCTTCTTAAATGAGCGATAGGCAAGCATCGCGCCTAACATCGCAAAAATGGATGATTTAAACGCGCGGCGCATATAAAATTCAGACATTTTCGCCACGCCTTCAGCTGTTTTAAGCGCAACGTTACCCGTAAAGCCGTCCGTAACAATAACATCAGCTGTGCCCTTGGTAATATCATCGCCTTCAACAAAGCCAATAAATTGGCCCGGCAAGCGCACCTTATTAAGGATGGACGCCGTTTCACGCAGCACTTCGCCACCCTTCATATCTTCTGTGCCGACATTTAACACGCCAATACGCGGGGCATCGATGCCCTCTACAACGCGGGCATAAACTGCACCAAGTACCGCAAACTGCGTAAGCATTTCAGTATCACAGGTGATGTTCGCGCCCAAATCCAACACAACCGTGTCATGCGCGATGGTTGGCAATACACTGGCAATCGCAGGGCGATGAATACCTGGCAGGCATTTCAAAACCAATTTCGCCATCGCCATTAATGCGCCGGTATTCCCCGAAGACACGACACAATCCGCACGCCCCTCTTTCACAGCATTAATAGCAAGACGCATACTTGAATTACGCCCCGTGCGCAGCGCCACGGCAGGTTTTTCATCACTTGAAACAAATTTGTCGGTATGAACAACCTCAGAACGATTGCGTAAACTAGGGTAACGCGCCAAAACAGGACGAATGCGGCCTTCATCACCAAAGATAACGAACTTTAAATCTGGCATAGTCTTAAGCGCCAAATCAGCGCCTGGGATAACAGCATCAATGCCGTGATCACCGCCCATTGCGTCAAGAGCCACTGTAAGATTAAAAGACATAGAAGTTACCTGACTTGGTTTTCATGAATAACCTGCTGGATCAAGTTACTGAAGAGTTACTCGAATACTGGCATAATCGCACTTATGGTACAACTATGCAAGAACAGAAAAAGCCACGGTCATATAGCACCGTGGCAGATTCCACAATTCGTAACGCACAAATTAATCGTTGGCTTCTAGAACCTGACGACCTTTGTACATACCTGTTTTAAGGTCAATGTGGTGACGACGCACTGGCTCACCAGTGTTTTTGTCTTCTACCCAATTTTCAACGGTTAGCGCATCGTGTGCACGGCGCATGTTACGTTTAGATTTTGATGTTTTTCGCTTAGGTACAGCCATTGTCTGCAATCCTCAATATTATTCGTAATTAATCGAATGTTGGTAATAATGCATAAAAAGTCAAATTTCAAGAACTTTATTTACTTATTATGATCTTTTTCTTCATTCGCCCCATTTTTCTTTTCTGTTTCCTGCAAATTTACCTTATCGCGCCAATTCGCAAGTTCCGCAAAGGGACTATATTTTTCAGATGATTTATCCTTCTCCTTCGGATCCACCTCATCATCAAACATAAAGCGGACATTTTGTGCATCGCCTTCAACGCCTTCCGCCTTTGGATATAGTGGAATAGACAGCGCCAAAAATTGTAACGCAAGATCTCCCATATTAATGACCCCATCAACAACAGGTTCAGGATCATCTTTTTCATCCAACATGGGCACTTCGTCTTGCCCATGACGGACGAGCAAGTCACTCTTGCCTTTAGCAAAAGATATCGCTTTATCCGTTTCTGAGAAATACGCATCAAAAGGCTCTTCAATATGCGTATAAACGGGGCGCAATGTGCGCACGCATTTTTGTTCTATATCCGCGCTAACTGTACCTGACACGTAAATCAGGTGATTATTATCAGGACGATTAACGGTGATTGAAGCCTTAAGATTCTCAATTTTCTCAATATCCAAAAATTTAGCAATCTCAGCCAAATCTTCGGTCATGGCTTCCGCCTTAAGATAATCACGCTGCTTTTTTAATTTATCGACGCGATAAAAAACATTCCAATTTGCGCCGCTCTGCTCTTCACTACTCATATTTAGCCTATAGTTCTTACTTCTGTCTCACTCATATGCACGTCTACTGGCGCGAAGTCAAGCTGACCTGACAATATCGTCGCATCATCCATCGCCATTACATCATCCGCCAATCTCTGTAGCACTGGATAAACACGCGCCAAAGCGGACATATCATCCAATGCGCCATTATAAAGATTACGGTTTAGAATGTCGTATTTTTGTGCATCGTCTAACGCCAGCCCTGCGTCATCCATACCACGCACAAAAATCATATCGTAAGCATGGGCGCGGCCTTGGAAACCTTGCATCATGCGCTTCATATGTTTTGGCACAGATAAATCCCCAACACCACTTTCACGCAAGGAATGATCAAACTGGCGGAATATCACATCAAAAAAAGCCTGCACGAGGGATTGTGATTCTTTATTCGCAATCTTATTCAGACGAATAACCACCAATGAAGCGACCAATGTCATTAAATCGAAGCGACCTGTCATCGTATCTTCAACATGATATGACGTATAAAAAGCTTCCTGACGTGAAAAATCATTCACAATATCGCGCATTTTAGCGGCTTTTTCACGTTCTTCGCGTTTTCTTCTCGATAAAATCAAACCAAGCATTGATTTTTAAACCTTCCTTGCCTAAATTACGAAGTCATTCATATATGAATTGCTCTGATGTGTTAAGGATATAAGCATGTTTATAAACATAAGAAAAGCACAAATAACGGCCCTAATACTTTGCGCGGCAGTTTCAATTGGTGCCTGTACGCCAACTGTTGCCAATCGCGGTCACATTGTTACAGCCGAAGATATAAGCGATATTGTCGCGGGTCGTGATACACAGCGTAGCGTCATAAAAAAGATTGGCTCGCCATCAACGATCTCAACGCTTGATCCAAGCATCTGGTATTATATTGGCCTCGTCACAGAAAAACGCGGCATATTAGACCCGAAACAAACGGACAAGAAAATCGTCCGCGTTCAATTTGACCCAGAAGGCAAAGTTTTGGAGATTGCGGAAGTCACAAACGACAATATTGACGTGCCAATTTCACAAAGCAAAACCGAAACTGGCGGCAATAAGGTCACACTTATGCAGCAGTTCTTTGGTAACCTTGGTAAATTCAACGCCGCAGGCGGTAACGAATAACAAAGCCAAGAGAACATAAATTTAAAGGCCGCTTAAGCGGCCTTTTTCAATGGAGTTATTTCTGCATCTTTAAGCTGGACGCTGTTGAACAACCTGTAACAAAACATCATTCACAACTTCATCACCTAAAACTTTACGGCCAATCTTACCCAAACGATCTTTTAGGATTTGTACCTTAACCAAATTGCCTTCTTGCAAGCCTGCTGGATGATGGATTACACCATACATTTCTGAAATAAAGGCATCTTTAAGTTTTGGTTGAAGCATTTTAACTTTATCAGCATCAGCTTTGCTTGGCACTTCAAGCGCCACAACAATGCTCACAACTTGTGACAAGCCATTACGGTCAACAATTGGTAAGATCAATGGATCAAGCTGCACAAACTCAACAGCCTCACCATGGCCGCCTTTCTTAGCATGTTTTTTTTCTTTGGCAACATCTTCCTCTGTTAAAGAGGCTTCAGCAGGTTTTTTCAGAAAGAGATACCCTCCAGCGGCGCCACCGCCGAGCAATAAAATACCTACTATGCCAATGATCACTTTTTTCATTAAGATCTACCCAAAAATATCTCACACGAAACGCCAAACCCAACTGACGTCACCAACAACCTACCTATAGAGAATAGCCGAAAAAACTTAACAAGGCGTTATGAAAAGATAAAATGCGATCTAATATTTTTATATACCAAAAGATATGAAAAACAAATAAATTGCATTAAAAACAATTAGTTGATTGTTTTGCAGTGCAAAAAAAAAGATTAGCGTAAAACTTTTGCAAGACTATCTAAAACACCGTTAACCATTTTAGCTTCCTGCCCGCCATAGAAGGCATGGGTGATGTTTAGATATTCATTGATAATAATAGGCGCATCAATATCTTCATGCATCAAAAGTTCAAAGCAACCTGCAAGAATAATTGATCCCAAAAGTGGCTCAAGTTCACCTGATTTTAAACGCGGACATGGCTTTTCAGTAATTTCGAGTAAATTCTCACGCTGCTGCTGTACACCATTGACGATTTTTTTATACAGCACACCATCAGGTGTGACCATTTCTTCGTCTTCAAGCATTTGGCCTTGGCGATTAACCAAAACATCTTCGATCACATGCGCCGGTGATAATTCACCAACATCAATCGCATAGATTGACTGTACCGCCGCCAAACGTGCCGCTGAACGACGCGCTTTTTTAGAGCCTTTAGCTAAAGATTCATTTGATTGAGGAGCTTCTGAACTCATGACGCGGCTTCCATTTCTTCATCATCATCGTTACACGCTTCAGCCAGCGCTTCATAATTCGCCATAATCAGCGGATACATTTGATTTTCAATTTCGAGCATACGTAACGCTGCACGCGCAGCGCCGCCACCTTTATTCTTTTGATTTTTATCCGCACGCGCTAAAGTCTGCGCCATATTTTCACATGTTTGAATACCATTACCAAATGGCATTGAATAATCGAGCGACATTTGCATCAAACCGCGGCAGCTGTCTTCGCTGACGATATCATAATGTGTTGTTTCGCCGCGAATAACCGCACCCAGCGCCACAACCGCATCATATGCGCCGCTTTCACATGCATATTTCATACATAGTGGCATTTCAAGCGCACCTGGCACGACAATAGTCTCGTAACTACAGCCGGCTTCTTCAATCGCCTCGACCGCGCCCTCTAACAACATATCCGATATATCTTCATAAAAACGGGCTTCGATAATCAAAATATGTGGTTTGTCGCTCATGGTCTTTCCTTAATCTCAAACATTTTGGATGCGGGCTATGCTTAATCCATAACCATCGATACCGACAATATGCGGCTTACTGTTGGAGAGAAGAACCATATCTTTAACCCCAATGTCAATTAATATTTGTGCGCCAAGGCCAATATTTCGTAAAATTTTACGCTGTGCGCCCTGCACAACATCAGTATCTTCAGGGCTTGTCGCCAGTGGATGCGCCTCATGTTGACGCAGCAGCACAACAACGCCCTGCCCTGCTTTAGCAATATAATCCATCGAACGCTGCAAGATCGATTCACCCGTACCAAGAATATCCGCCAAAACATCAACAGAATGCATACGCACATTCACAGGCTGATCCAAATGATCCAATGTATCGCCATAAACAAGGGCGACATGCTCAACATGATCATTAAGGGAGCGATAAACACGCATCGAAAATGCACCGCCATATTGACTGGTCACGGCACGCTGTTCAATGCATTCAACGAGTTTTTCTGTGCGGCGGCGATAAGCGATCAAATCCGCGATCGTGCCGACTTTCATGTTATGCTTTTCAGCATAGTCTATTAAATCAGGCAAACGCGCCATTTCACCGTCATCGCGCATAATTTCACAAATCACGCCCGCGCCTTTTAATCCCGCTAGACGAGAAATATCAACGGCGGCTTCTGTATGGCCTGCGCGCACCAACACACCGCCATCACATGCACGTAATGGGAACATATGCCCCGGCGAAGCTAAATCATGCGGATGGCTATTATCATCAATCGCCACAGCAATCGTCTTTGCGCGGTCAGCCGCAGAAATACCCGTGGTTACACCTTCACGTGCCTCAATTGAAACCGTAAAGGCTGTTTCATGACGGGATGTATTGCGCGTCGCCATCATCGGTAAGTGTAATTGGTCACAACGCGCCGCTTCCAATGCCAAACAAATTAGGCCGCGGCCTTCACGTGCCATAAAATTAATCATATCCGCTGTCGCGAATTCGGCAGGAATAATTAAATCACCTTCATTCTCACGGTCTTCGTCATCCACTAAAATAAACATGCGCCCTGCACGTGCTTCCGCAATGATCTCTTCTGCTGAAGCGAGTGAATAGCTAACATCCTGCGTTTTTTCGTGTGAAAGAGGCATCGATTGAGACCGTTTTCTGTTTTAGATGTTTTAAAGTTTACCAAGCATACGCGCAACATAACGCGCAAGCATATCAATTTCAAAATTCATTTCATCCCCGACCTGCAATGATGACATATTGGTATTCATCCATGTATGCGGAATGATATTCACGCCGAAGTCTTCATCCGTCACATCATTCACAGTTAAGGAAATACCGTTTAGTGCAATTGAGCCCTTCTGCGCGATAAGCTTTTCAAAACCTTCTGGCATATTAAAGATAACACGGTGGGAATCGCCCTCACGCTTAATGGCTTTAACTGTCAAAACACCATCAACATGACCACTAACTAAATGACCGCCAAGCTCATCACCTACTGTTAAGGATGGTTCTAAGTTAATACGTGAACAGGTCGTCCACTCATCAAGCATTGTTTTACTTAGTGTTTCACGCGACGCATCAACGGAAAACCAATCTTCTCCAATCGCGACAACCGTTAAGCAGCAACCATCACAAGCAATAGAGGCGCCAATAACAATTTTACTTAAATCCAAAGCTGTTTGAATCGTAAAACGCAAATCCCCACGGCCTTCATCAACCGCTTTAATTTGCCCGACATCTTTAACTATACCTGTAAACATCTATAAACTCGTCCAATAAAAAATAACAAAATTAGGCTTGTTTCTTGCCCTTTAATTTGATCAGATCCGCGACATCCTTGTCGTCAGATTGCAACTTCTGTACTTCGCCCAAAAAGTCATTAAAGTCATTCGGGTCACGGAAGTCTTTGTAAACAGAGGCATAACGTATATACGCAACCGTGTCTAACTGCGCAAGCGCCTTCATCACCAATTCACCAATCTTCATTGATGGGATTTCATTCTCACCCGTTGCTTCTAACTGACGGACAATTGCGCTGACTGTTTTCTCAATACGTTCCTGTGTTACTGGGCGTTTACGCAAAGCAATCTGCAAAGAATTCTGCACTTTGTCGCGTGAGAATGGTTGACGCTTTTCATCGCCTTTAATGACAATCATGTCACGTAATTGAATACGTTCAAACGTCGTGAAGCGCCCGCCGCAACTTGGGCATTCGCGGCGGCGGCGTGTTGATGTGTTATCTTCGGCTGGACGTGTATCTTTTACATTACTTTCTTCCGAGCCGCAAAACGGACAGCGCATAGGCTATCTCCTTCCCTAAAATTCTATTTTATGCGTATGGGCGTTCATATATTGGGAAGCGCGCACATAGGCCCTTCACTTTTTCACGCACGGCAGTTTCAACTGCGCTATTACCCTCTACGCCATTGGCAACCAGACCATCCAATACTTCAAGGATATAGCCTGCAATTTCCAGCCACTCTTTTGGACCAAAGCCACGGGTCGTCCCCGCTGGTGTTCCTAACCTTACGCCTGATGTGACCATCGGCTTTTGCGGGTCAAAAGGCACCGCATTTTTATTACAGGTAATACCCGCACGCTCAAGCGCATCATCCGCATCACGGCCTGTTAAATTCTTTGGACGCAAATCAACAAGCACGATATGAGAATCCGTGCCGCCTGTAACAATATCCAAACCGCCATCGATCAACGCTGTTGAAAGGATTTTTGCGTTTTCGACAACCGCTTTCGCATATTCTTTAAATTCAGGTTTAAGTGCCTGACCAAAAGCAACAGCCTTACCTGCAATCACATGCTCCAATGGGCCGCCCTGAATACCTGGGAAAATCGCAGAGTTGATCTTTTTCGAGATCGCTTCATCATTCGTCAAAATGATCCCGCCGCGTGGGCCGCGCAATGTTTTATGTGTTGTACTTGTCACAATATGCGCATGTGGCATTGGGTTTGGATATGCGCCGCCTGCGATAATGCCCGCATAATGCGCCATATCAACCATCAAATAAGCCTCAACGCTATCCGCAATCGCACGGAAACGCGCCCAATCAATCACGCGTGGATAAGCAGATGCCCCTGCGACAATCATCTTCGGGCGGTATTCTTTAGCCAAACGCTCAACTTCATCAAAATCAATAAGGCCGTCTTCTTTGCACACGCCATATTGAATCGCATTAAACCATTTACCTGATTGGTTTGGCGCTGCGCCGTGCGTTAAGTGACCACCTGCGGCAAGAGACATGCCCAAAATTGTATCATGCGGCTGAAGCAACGCCGTATAAACGCCCTGATTGGCCTGTGAACCTGAATTGGGCTGTACATTGGCAAAACCTGCGCCGAATAATTCTTTGACGCGCTCAATCGCAAGGCTCTCAACCTCATCAACATGAGCACAGCCTTGGTAATAACGTTTACCTGGGTAGCCTTCCGCATATTTATTGGTCAAAACTGAACCTTGCGCCTGCATAACTGCGAAGGATGTAATATTTTCTGATGCAATCAATTCAATCTGGTTTTGCTGACGCTCATGCTCTGCCGCAATCGCGCTATAAATCGCAGGGTCAGATTCCGCCAAGCCTGAAGAGAAAAAAGATGTATTTGGGGCATATTTAATAGCTGTATTGGTCATTTTGCGCACTCCTCTTCCACGGCCACATTCATCATAAATCTATATTTTGAGATTAGGCGCCGATCATATCAATACGTTCGGCATAACGTCCACCAAGAAATGCGGTCTTCAAGAATGCATTCAGACATTTTTCAGCTGTGGCATCATCAATAATACGCCCGCCAAGCACCAACACATTTGCGTTGTTATGTTCGCGCGCTAAAACGGCCATTTCTTCGGTTACGCAAAGCGCCGCATGAACCCATGGAAAACGATTCGCTGCGATGGACACACCAATGCCGCTGCCACATATCAACACAGCTTTCTGGCCTTCAGGTGCATCTTTTAACGCTTCCGCGACTTTCTTTGCATAGAGCGGGAAATCCGTACGCTCACCATCATAGGCGCCGAGATCCATCCATTCGACTTGATCTGCAAAAGTAAGCTTAAGCGCTTCTTTCATGTCATAGCCGCCGTGATCGGCTGCGATATATATTTTTTCTTTATCCATGGGGAATTATATAGAACGAAGCGCTTAGGCAATCAATCCCTTTTTGCGCAAGACATATTCTAGCCGCTTAAGCGCGTTGCGTTTCATAATCTCTTGCGCCGTGCCTTTTGGGGCTTGGATTGATACTTCCGTTAAACTTTGCACATCAAAGGCGCTGACCTTCACGAGGTTACCGTAAGGCTGCATTTCAATGATAACTTCTCTATTCGCTAAAGGATCACTCATAACTTCCCCTTGTGCTTTGAATCAAAACGGGAGCGCTAAGCCCCCGCTTCACAATATAAGGATCAGATCTATTACAGATCCTCTAGGCTCGCCAAACCAGTGAAGTTGGTTTGTGACACCCAGAAATTCTCAAGCATTTTCATGGTGTGGATCATATCATCCAATTTGCCGCCACCAAGTTCAGTACCAACAAGTTTAGCTTCATGACGTGCATACATTTCAGAAATAATGTCATGCAACTCACGGCCTTTTTCAGACAATTTGACGCGCATTGAGCGTTTGTCATGCAATGAACGCTCCTGCACCAAATAGTCATTCTCAACCATTTTCTTTACGTTATAAGAAACGTTTGAACCAAGATAATAGCCACGCAGGGTTAACTCACCCACAGTCAAATCATCCATACCAATATTGTGCAAAATCATACTTTGCACGTTGTTGATGTCTTGAATACCGCGACGGTCAAGTTCGACCTTTAACAGGTCAAGAAAGTAACGGTGCAAGCGCTCAATAAGTTGGATTGCTTCATAATAAGATGTAGACAAAACGATTCTCCGGTCCTAAATATTTTTATCGACTCACTAGTCTGACGTTTAAAATTTACAATTTTATTAAGATGCAAACAAGTCTAATGCACATAAATCCCCATTCAACACTGTGTAAATAATATATTTTTGGATGATAAGCCGCCTAAAAATACCCGAACAACCTTGAATGCATAGATTATAATCCCCATAATAAGCTTTATATCAATGAAAGTGAATTGATTCGTTACGAATCTTTAGCGTTGTAAAGAACATATAAAAATGAAGTTTATTGGCCTATTTTTGGTTTTTGCGTGTACTATTGGTGGCTTAATGGTCGCCGCAGGTGTCGACAAAACAATAAAACTCCTTACAGGACTTATCCTTCCGGCAATGCCTGGTGAGGTCATCATTATTCTTGGTTGTGCGATCGCCGCTTTCTTAGTTGCGAACTCACCTGAGGTCGTAAAGAACACATTAAGTTCGTTTAAAGCCCTCGCAAAACCAAGCGCTTATTCAAAAGCCGACTATATCGATATGCTTAGCATGCTATTCAGCGTATTTAAGCTCGCGCGTACTAAAGGCTGGCTAGCGCTTGAAACACATATTGAAAACCCAGAAGAAAGCTCTCTCTTCGCTAACTTCCCAAGCTTCCAACACAACCACCATGCGATTGTCTTCCTTTGTGATTACTTACGTATCATTTCACTTGGCAATGAAAACCCACATGAAATTGAAGCCTTGATGGATGAAGAGATTGAAACCCTTCAGCATCACTACGCCCATCCTGGCCATGCCGTGCAGCACATGGCGGATGGTATTCCTGCTTTGGGTATTGTTGCCGCCGTTCTCGGTATTATTAAAACCATGTCATCGATTTCCGAACCACCTGAAGTTTTGGGTAAGATGATCGGTGGCGCGCTCGTGGGGACATTCCTAGGGGTTTGGGTCGCCTATGGCTTCGTCGGCCCGATTGCGAGCGCGATGACCGCGCGCGCCGAAACTGAAGTCATGTATTATAAAGCCATTCGCGTTGGCATGATTGCTTACTTGAATGGCGCTGCGCCGCAGGTCGCCGTTGAATTCGCACGTAAGTTCTTGCCGCATGATGTTCAGCCGACATTCCAAGAACTAGAAGAGATTCTTAACGAAATTCCAGCGCCATCGTGATAAAATAAGACTTATCGCACAATATTGAACAAGCTAGAAAAGCAGTAATAATGGCAGATAGCGAAGAAAAACAACCGATTATCATCAAGAAGGTGAAAAAATACGCGGGCGGCCACCATGGCGGCGCGTGGAAGGTTGCTTATGCCGACTTCGTAACTGCGATGATGGCCTTCTTCCTTTTGCTATGGTTATTGAACGTGACAACGGATGAGATGAAGTCCAAGCTCTCGGCCTTCTTCAATGACCCCACAGCGCCGCAAGTTTCTGCTGCCGAAGGTGGCGCGGCAGGTGCATTGGCCGGCCGCACAAACTCACCAGAGGGTGCGCGCGCTTATGATAACAATCCACTTACAGCGATGCAGCCACCATCCCCAACCCGCCCAAAAACAGGCGAAGGTGATGACAACAAAAAAGCCAATCTAAAGACAGCCAAAGATGAAGAACTAAAAAAAGAATTTGAACGCCGTCAGAAAGAAAAATTCGATAAGAAAAAGAAAGAAATCGAACAAGCGATTAAATCTGACCCGAAACTGAGCAAGCTGTCTGAAAACGTCTTGATTAAAGTTACGCCTGAAGGCTTGGAAATACAGATCGTCGACCAAGAAGGCGAAGCGATGTTCCCAAGCGGAAGCGCCCGCATGTTTGGCAAAACCGAAGAAGTCATCGGCCTTATTTCATCCGTTATTGCGGATATGCCGAATGACTTATCCGTACGGGGGCACACTGATGCCACCCCATATACATCTCGTAAAGATTATTCAAACTGGGAACTGTCAGCTGACCGCGCCAATGCAACGCGCCGCGTCCTCCAGCAAAGCGGATATCCAGAAGACAAAGTCAAAAACGTCATGGGTAAAGGCGCAACAGAGCCATTCACACCTGAAGACCCAACCGACGCCCGCAACCGACGCATTAGTATTTTGCTATTGAATGAAGAATTCGTCCCAACAGGTGACGAAGAAGAAGAAATCGACGAAAGTGTTCGTGATGGTGCCTATACAGATGATGGCAGCCTCTTCTCCCCTGACGATTTACCTGACCCTGGTTACCGTCCATCACAAGGCGATGTCGTATTCCCATAATTGAGTTGACATAAGACAAAAGAGTTGGTAGTTATACCCATAAAAGATCTTTTTACAGGGGTAGACATTATGTCATTTTTGACAAAATCATTTATCACCGCCACTGATGTGGAAGGCTATGAAACACATATTGCAACAGATACAATCGCACATATACATGGCATATGTACTGAAGATCAATACGATACTACGCCATTGAATCGCGTTAAAATATTTATGAACAAGGAATGGTGGTGGACAGGCCGCGAAACACCGGAGCAAGTAATAGAGCTAATTCAAAACGCACAGATCAATGCACTAAAAGATTTATATAAAACGCGCCTTCCTATACAACCAACAGCAGATCTACTTAATGCATATGCTAAATACAAGACCACAGAAAACCACTGTGCGTACATCTCGATTGACTATATTGAACAGCTCTATAATCAAACGAAAAATTATAAAAGCGTTATCAAAACCATGGATGGCGATAAAATTCATAGTACGACGCCAATGGACGAGATTATAAAGAGTATCACGATCGCGCAAAAGCAGCGCCTAGATACCATCCGACAATGCTGTTTAGGGGTTGCGTAATATGGATGAAGACCGCCGCGACATTATCCGTGAAAGCATCACTTTTGATAGCGTTGATCAATTTGGCAGCAAGATAGAACCACGTAATTTTTTCTATGACCAAATTGTAAGCTATGCCGCCTTCACTGCGCCGCGCCCACCTCATGATGGCTGTACCGCCGCGCAAAGCATAATCACCCTACGGAATAAAACCGAAGACGGCCTATTTGCGAGTAAAAGCTTTTATACCGCGCATGATATCGATACATTAAAGACGATGTTTGAACAAGCCGAAGCCAATATCGCCGCGCGCAAACCACAGGAATTAAAAGAGATGGGCAAAATCCGCATGGATTTCCTGCGTGCAACAATTACTTTAAACGTCACAGACCAACCACTCGCAGGCAAAACATCTGAACCTATAAATGTCTTCTATGACCAAATCGTTGGACATGGCCCATATACATTAACCACTCAATATTACCCTGTGCCATTTGCACAAAGCTATGTGCTGTTAAAAAATGATGGCTGTTTTGGCACGCGCAAATTATATGTCACAGAATTCCCTGCCGACCTAACGCAGCTTTACGACACTGCCGAACAAGAAATGTGCGTTAAAGCCGTAAAACTTCTAAGACAGTTGAATCTATAGGGCATACTATGCAATCCAGACCTGAAATGCTGAAAATTCTGTCGAGTATTTTTAATACGAGCATTCAGCTGACCACGATTAATTACAAAGAAAGCGGTAGCGGCGAATATATCCCAGAGCGCACACTCATCATTGATTTTAACGATATTGATAAATATCACGATAACGACAATATCCATCGCACGGTAAATGGTAAGAAAAAATACGTATCAGGCTCAACCATTTATATGAAAGATGGCAAAAAATATTGGGTCAATGACGTGCCTGCCGACATCAATACGCGCATCACGGAAATGAAAGCCGCGAATATGGCGAAACTCGAAAAGCTCGGCATTAAACTGATTGTTTAATATCCTGCCTTAATCGTCTTTCTTCTTATTCGGCAAATATGTGATATTCCCGTCATTGAATGTTTCAGGCATAAAAATATCCTGCTTTTCAATCGTGACCAGATCAGCTTCTGTCAGATCAGCAAAATTCTCGGCAAGACGTTCAGCCTGCTTAACCAGCATACGTTCAAACATATCACGCACTCCGCGTGCATTTGAACGATGGAATTCACCCTGACGGTCAGCACGCTTCAACACTTTTTGTAGTAGCGCTTCTGCATCATCCGATAAGACCATCTTATATTGATGACAAAATGATTTATAAACAGCAAGCAGCTGCTCATGATCCATAGGCTTAAACTCAAGCTCATGTTTAAAGCGAGATTTCAAACCTGGATTTGCTGTTAAGAAATTTGCCATTTCATCTTTATAGCCAGCAACAATCACAACCATATTGTCACGATTGTCTTCCATATATTTATTGATCACATCAATCGCTTCGTAACCAAAATCGCGGCCGCTATCACTATTGCTTAGCGTATAAGCTTCATCAAGGAAGAAAATACCGCCATTGGCCGCATCAAGCGCCTTTTGCGTCATATTCGCGGTCCAGCCGATATATTCACCGACCAAATCCTGACGCGCGACTTCAACCACGTGACCTGAATTCAGATAGCCAATTTCCCAAAGGATATCACCGACCAAACGCGCAACAGATGTTTTACCCGTACCTGGCGGGCCAGTAAACACCATATGCGTGCTAACTGGAATACGCGGTAAGCCCTGCGTTTCTCGCATAGCATTTAACTGCACCAAATTCACAATTGAGCGCACTTCTTTCTTAATGTGACCGAGGCCAATCATATTATCTAAAGGTTCAAAAATACGGTCAATTTCAGCCTTATCTAACGCCTTAATGCGTATCTTAGGTGCGCGGCGCTCAATATTTTCAAAACTATTATCACCCTTATGATCGCGGTTGAAATAATCATCTTGGCCATCATAATTATAGACTTTGACTTTTGACGGGTTATCACCCGTGAAAATAGACATCGGGTCAAATTCAGAACCATCGTCATCATCACCATTATGATCGTCGTCTTCAGACGCATCATGATCAGGAATTAAAATTTCCATGTCATATTCTTCGCCATCTTCGCCGTTAGCATAAGCGCCGGCCTTCTGCATAATCTTTCTGAAATCTGATGCTGCGGATGAACCTTCGAACAAGCTATCAACATCAAGCTTCTCGACCTCTTCCACCATTGGCTCATACCAATCGTATAAATACATGACCGTTTCACAGTAATTACGTGCCTCAGGGTAACGCAAGGCCGCCTTCATAATCAAGCAACGTCCTGTGTAACCATTCACCAATACGCCCCAACCATTTATATACATGCAGCCAAGGTGATACAGAATTTCATATTTTAAATCAGGCTGTGCAAGGCGCTCTTCACCGACAACCATACAGCGCTCATAAGCACGCTTAAACATTGAAAACGCTTGCTTACCGTCTTTTTCAACCCCCGGCAAACGCCCATTCATAAAGGCTTTCGCTTTGTAAACCAATGCTTCTGGCACGCTTGCCGCAACGGCCGCTTCTAACTTTGCGTGGCCTTCTTCATAACGCTCATTCTTAATATAATATTGTGCGAGGAAATATGCGCTATACATATCATCATTCTGCTCAAGCGCTTTAATATAACGCTCCGCATCCGCTTTATGCGATGTTTCATCATAATCATAGGCAAACTCACCTGAATATAGGCGCGCTAGGTTATATTGCGCCAGCGCACTACCTTTATCCGCCGCGCTAATCAAACAACGCTCAGCTTCTGCAACATCATGTGGTAAGAATGGTTCTTTGTTCAAAATCAAACCCGCATAGTAATTAAGGGCTTGTACATCATCTGTATTATCAGCAAGACGGCGGATTTCACCAACGACGCGGACTTTTTCTGAAATAAAATTCGAAATCTTATGATCGCGCAAATAATCAATATCCGACAGATTAGTCAGATGATCGTATAGATCCATAAGGCTTTCTAACGGTTTCTTTAAATCTGCTGTGATGCCCTTCATCGTCTCTCCTAAAAACTAGAATGGTAAACTTTAAATCGCAAAAGTTATGTATAGTTATATAACTGTATCATACAAGTATAGCATCAACAAACATAAACTTCGCAATTTTAATCTATAACCATATGATTTACTTAGGGTTATAAGGGCTTAAAACAACGACTCAGTCGAATTTATTATTCTTTGGAAAACCATTTGGCGGCAAACGGCCAGCCGTTGCGCGCTTACCAATCCATGCACGCGCATCATCCAATGACGTTTCGCCGCTGCCATAACGGTATTTAAGCTTCTCTTCCGCGTTGAAGGTCTTAATATCACTTAAGCCGCCATCTTTGTAACGCTGAATGATTACGCCCTTACCTTTGGCCATTTCAGGCATTTCATCAAGGCCGAAAATCAACATCTTGCGGTTTTCACCAATCACAGCAACGCTGTCATGGCCTTCACCAACCTCTGTACAGATTTTCGCTTCGACAGGCGCTGAACAATTCAATACAACCTTACCGCCACGTGTTGATGCCACAAGGTCATCGGCATTAACCACAAAGCCACGGCCATCCGTCGAGGCTAGAATATATTTCGCACCTGGTTTAAAGACGATCAAATCCACGACATCAACGTCATTCGGCATATCCAGCATCAAACGTAGCGGATCACCAAAGCCGCGCCCTGATGGCAGCTTATCTCCGCCAAGGGTATAGAAACGACCATTTGTCGCATAAACGAGGATTTTATCTGTCGTTTGCGCCTCTAAGGTCAAATGCAGCTTATCACCGTCTTTGAATTTCAAATCCTTCTCAACGACATTATGGCCCTTCATCGCACGGATCCAGCCCTTCTGCGAATAGACAATCGTGATTGGTTCTTTCTCAATCATCGCTTGGTCAAGGTCTTCAAGCGCCACAGGTGCAGGTGCACTACCAATATCCGTATAACGGCGACCAAGCGCTGTGCTGTAATCATAGGCCTTCTTAAGGTCTTTAATTTCAGTCGTAATGGCTTTCCACTGCGCCGCTTCTGAGCCGATCAAATCTTGCAAGGCATCACGCTCTTTACAAAGGGCATCATGCTCGCCGCGGATTTCCATCTCTTCAAGTTTACGCAAAGAGCGTAATTTCATGTTAAGAACCGCTTCCGCCTGATTATCCGTCAAACCAAAGGCCGCCATCAACTCAGGCTTCGGCTCATCCCCTTCACGGATGATACGGATAACTTCATCAATATTTAGATAAACGATCAAATAACCTTCTAAAATCTCGATACGGTTTAAAACCTTATCAAGACGGTTACGTGAACGGCGTACCAAGACTTGCTGACGGTGGTCAAGGAAGCCTTGCAAGACTTCCTTCAAATTCATCACACGTGGACGCACACCGTTTTCAAGCACGTTCATATTCAATGAGGCACGCGACTCTAAATCCGAATGACGGAACAACGCTTCCATCAATAATTCAGGTTCAACATTGCGGTTTTTCGGTACAAGAACAATACGGACGTCTTCTGCAGATTCATCGCGCACGTCATCCAATAACGGTAATTTACGGTTTTGGATCAAATCCGCAATTTTCTCAATCAAGCGCGCTTTTTGCACCTGATACGGGATTTCAGTTACAACAATCTGGTATAAACCTTGCTTAAGTTCTTCTTTTTCCCAGCGCGCACGTACGCGGAATGAACCGCGGCCTGTTTCATAAGCATTCACAATCGCGGCTTTATCTTCAACAAGCACGCCGCCTGTTGGGAAGTCTGGGCCCTGTACAAATTCACAAAGCTCCTCAATGCTCGCATCTTTTTTCAGCATCAATAACATTGCATCACATAGTTCAGCCACGTTATGCGGCGGAATAGACGTTGCCATACCCACGGCAATACCTGAGGAACCATTCGCAAGCAAGTTCGGGAAAGCCGCAGGCAGCACGACAGGCTCCTGTGTTTCACCATCATATGTGTAACGGAAATCAACGGCATCTTCATCAATGCCATCAAGCATACGCAAGGCTGTTTCGGTTAAACGCGCTTCGGTATAACGCATCGCCGCCGCGTTATCACCATCGATGTTACCGAAGTTACCTTGCCCATCAACCAATGGATAACGAAGCGAGAAGTCCTGCGCCAAACGCACCATCGCATCATAAACAGATTGGTCACCATGCGGGTGATATTGACCGATAACGTCACCGACAACACGGGCAGATTTCTTTGGCTGCAAATCAGGACGTAGGCGCAAACGATACATCGCATAAAGGACACGGCGGTGTACAGGCTTCATACCATCACGCACGTCAGGCAATGAACGTGAGACAATCGTCGAAAGCGCATAAGACAAATAACGTTCAGAGAGCACTTTGCTCATCGGTTCGTCTACGATAGATAGTTCTTCTGGTTCTACACTATTATTCATGTCTTACTCTTTTCTCATCATCTGCATCTGGCGCAGAATCTACAATTTCTTCGGCTAATCCTATATATCTTGCAAAACGCGCGGCAAAACGCAAGCGCGCAGGCGGAATTCCGCGTGAATGCTGTGCAAAAACCCAGTTTTCAAAGAAATATCCCGTCATTTCGATGCCTGTATAGACATCTGCATCCGACCCAAGCAAGTTATGGCTATCACTATGGCGCTTTAAAAACTCAGGTAATGGCAGCAATTTTTCCTTAAATGGCTCACCTTTTTCAAGGCTAACGGCGCAACCTGATTTCGGGCTCATATAAGCGATATCTTCCGCTTTACCGCCCCCCGCGCAGCGGCTTAAATCTAACCCAAAGCCGAGCTCTTTCAGCAGAGCCATTTCCCACACCACGTAAGACACGCCCCAATGTTCCCCCTGAAAGGAGTCGAGCAGTGCCAAAAAGCCATGATATAACCCACCATGCCCTTCACGGTCTGGTAAAGCTTGGTCACATAGCGCACAGGCGGATTGTAGCGCGGCGAGCTTTAGTGGCTCATCAAGCAGTGACGCAGCACTCATCCCACCAACAGGCTCCACCGTAAACCGCCCAAGCTGATCTGCCGTGCGTGCCTGCCATTCCAGTTCAACATGCGTCCCTGGTTCAATCAATGCTCGCGTCTTTTTAGAACTTGCCCCATGGACATAGCCCTTCTGCCGCCCATGATGTTCCGTAATACACGACAGCACCGCCCCGCCTTCACCATGCGGATGCGCCGATAAGATAATCGCGTGATCATTCCAATTTTCCATGATGGAAAGTATGTTGATATATTAGTCTTGCGTCAAACAGATAAGCCATTAACATAGGAAACAGATAACATGTTTATAGACTAGGTTAACCTATGCAAATCAAAAAGCGCGCCACATTATTGTTCACCATTTTCGCCATTTCATGTCCTATGATGCTTACCCAAAGCGCGCAAGGCGAAGATCATAAAATCATACCCAACACACCGGGCTGGTATGATAGCTTATGGGTATCTCCTGACGGGCAAATGATGCTCTTTATGTATTCACGTTACAATTTCTTTCCTGCTATTCTTAAAGGTGAAACACCAAAACTCTACGCTGAGAACAGCGCCGCCCTGAACGGCCACTACAGAAACGATATCAATCCATGGGATGATAGCGACTTATATATAATGATAAAGCAAGATGATGGACATTGGTCTGCACCACATAATTTACCAACAAATGACGACAAAAGCGATTGCTGCGCCATGATTGCGGGGAATGAAATGTTCTTTCAAAAAGGCACAGATATTTACGTCTCGGAATTCAAAGACGGATCTTGGCAAGAAGCAAAAGCCCTGACCATTAACAGCCCCCATATTGATACCAACCCTCATTATGATGCAGCAAGCCAAACATTATACTGGGCTTCTGACCGAAGCGGCAATTACGATATTTGGCAAGCAGAAAGATTAAGCAGAAACACATGGTCAACGCCGCAACCAATTAAAGGCAAAGTCAATACAAAAGCAAAAGAAGATCAGCCCTTCCTACAGGACGGAAAGCTATATTTCTCAAGAGATGGTTATTCAGGAAATGCATATGCTCTAAGCCATAAAAATGGTGCATGGAACAAAGTTTCAAAACAATCTTTTGGTACGCCATATTATGAATCTGAAGTATCATATAGCTTAGACGGGCAACAAGTATGGTTTGTTGCAGGCGATATTAAGAATGAACAACTCCACTTCATGACATCAACGAAAAATCCTCAAACAGGCCAATGGTCAACGCCAGTCAAAATTTTAGATTAGTCCGCCCCGCCATTTCCCTTTCGACATAAATCGGTTATGATATTGCACTGATATATAAACAATAAGAATGCATCCATGACCATTGTTAGCACCGCCGAACTTCATAAATTGACCCACGCCATACTTGGCAAAGCGGGGTTTAATGCCGACCATATTGACGCGATATATGACCATTTGCTTTATAATGAATATGCGGGGCGAGCCTCGCACGGTTTCGTGCGCGTGAAATGGACATTGGATTTTATCGAACGCGGGCAAATTCATGCGCCGCATGCATCCCCTGTGCGGGATGTTGACATGCCCGCCTATAAGCATATCGATGGCTGCGGCAATATCGGCATCATCGCCGCGCTAGAGGCCACCAAAGCCGCGATTGAAGGCGCGAAGTCCGCAGGCAGCTGTACCGTTGGCGCATCCAATTATGGCGGGACGAGCGGTAATATGGGCTATTACGCCAAATTAATGACCGATGCAGGGCTTGTATGTATCATGAGCTGCACAGCATTATGCCTTGTATCCCCCGCACCGCATTGTAAGCCCGTTAACGGCACAAACCCGCTTTGTATTGGTATTCCTGCGGGTGATGGTCATATGCCCCTTATCTATGACAGCGCCGTCACTAAAATCTCTTGGGGCGATACAATGCTTGCCTCACTTAACGGCACGCCATTACCTGAGGGCGCAGCCTTAGACCCAGAAGGCAACCCAACGCAAGATGCCTCAGCCGTTGTTCCTAAAGGCTCGTTATTACCGATTGCAGAACATAAAGGTTTTGGCCTAGGCATTGCGCTTGAAATTTTGGCTGGGCCATTGGTTGGCGGTAAAGCCGGCAAAACCGTGCCCGGTAGTGACGGTTTATTTATTCAAGCCTTTGACCCAGCCTGTTTTGGTGATAAAGAGTCCTTCTATGCCAATATTCGCCGCTATATGGATGAAGTTAAATCAAGCCCGCTTGACGGCAGCGCCATGCGCCTCCCTGGCGAAGCTAGCCTTAACGCCTATAAAACCAATAAAAACATAACAGAAATCGAGCTTAGTGAAGCTGTTTATCAAAAAATGAAGGAATATGCCGCATGATCACTCATAAACCCTTTTATCTTCTCCGCCACGGCCTATCCGAAGCCAACAAAGCGGGCATAACCGCAGGCGGTGCGATTGACAGCCCCCTCGCCCCCGAGGGTCACGAGCAAGCCCTTGCCGTAGCGAAAATATTACACCTAGAAAACATAGGGTTATCACGCATATTTCACAGCCCAATGAAACGTGCACACAAGACAGCTGAGCTAGCTAATACGCATATTCAGCTTGATATGGAACCGATTGATACGCTGCATGAAATCCTGCTTGGCGACTGGGAAGGTCGTCCTTGGCCTGAAATTGAGCCCTTCTTTAACGAACGTATCGCACCGCCAAATGGTGAAGATGAAGCGCAGCATGTTTTGCGCGTCCGCACCACAATTGACAGCATCCTATCACTCGACCTAGATGCCCCGCCGCTTATCGTTGCTCATGGCGGCACATTCCACGCCCTTGGTTTAACCTACGGCTACGCCATGCAGCGCATCAATAATTGTCACCTACATTATTTTGAGCCATGGCCAGAAAACCCAGCCATGCCATGGAAATTAACTGTATTTGATTTAGAAGACGAAGACCAAGTCATTAAAACAGCCGCACCGAGCTGCCCAACGATTCAGGAAATTCAGTAAAGCTCGATCACTTTGGAAGCCAACGTGAGAAAAAGCCTTTCTTCTGATTTGAAGGATATGGAGCCTCAGTAATAGAGATAATTTTGTTGTCTATATCATTCTCTTTCAAAGCCTTTAACTCATTCAAATTTAAAGTCTTTAATATGCGCGCAAAAACTAATCGATACGCCTCTTCTTTTGTTGGAGTAGAAGCATCCCATTCTGACTTATAAACTATCCCACCCTCTTCTGAAATTTCTACATTCAAAATTGCAATGCGCGTACGGTTGCGAACTATATTCAAGCCCCCACAAGAATCTTCCTCGATTAAAGTAAAGTTTTTTGATAAACCATCTCTTGCGACAATATTTTGATTTAAAAAATCTACTAGTTTTCTTAAATCATTTGCAGCTTCGCTTTTACATTTCTCAAGCTCTGGCACTGAAGCTGCTCTACTTACAGCATTATTATACGCAATTTCTAAATCACTTTTTTGTATCTTAAACATTTCAAACTCCCTGTAAAAAAAAATTAGAGGCGAGAATATGACAAAAAAAAAAACCGTGTCAATAATATGAAAAAAATAAAGCCGCTAAACATAGCGGCTTTTCTTTTCATCAACATAAGATATTACCAGTAACGTACATTACCTGTATCAACATGGACAAAGTCACTACCTGGATAATAGCCAACGCCGCCAGCTTGCAATGATTTTGCAATATCACGTAGGCGCGCGGTTGAAATGCCTGGCATACGCAAATCAATTGCCTGCCCTTTCATATGATAAGACTTTTTCGCCACGCCTGATGAACGACCACGGAGCATCGCATTTGTTTTTGGCGAACGGTAACCTGAAATAATTTCAAATGGCTTGCCTTCTGCGCCTGCTAATTTGCGCATAGTATATAGAATATCCATTAATTGCGGATCCATCTGCGTAACATCACCCGTGCGAAAATCACGCAATACAGTATTCACTTTATCAAGCGCACCCAATAGATATTGATCACCCACACGATACGCGCCAGAAAAGCTTTCGCCGGTGTGGATATTTTTAAATGTTAATTCACATAGGGAACGTTCTCCATGTGGTACTGCCAGAGCCGTTTTCGGCAAGATTAAACTGGCGGATGCAACGGTAGCTGCAACGATAGATGTTTTCAGAAAGCGTCGACGTGTATTGTCATTCGTAGGCGCTGCCTCGGAAACGATCGATTCATTGGCAATTTCTGTCTGCACTGTAATCTCCTGTTTTTGTGAGGTTGGCTTTGTAACAAGTCTTATGTCATTTGTAAAGTTTATTCCGATTCGCCTTTCAAAAACAGATGTGTATGAATATTAATAAACAATTAAAATGCGGCTATCTTATCAACAGCCGCACCCAGTATATTAGTATATATTAATATTGTGTTTTTCGCAAATTTCAGGCCGATTGCAGGCTTACAACTTTGTTTTTTCGTTTATAACGTAACGCCGCTTGCGCCGCCGCCAAACGCGCGATTGGTACGCGATATGGTGAACATGACACATAATCAAGCTGCAAACGCTCGCAAAAATCAATTGATGCAGGGTCGCCGCCATGCTCCCCACAAATGCCAAGCTTAATACCCTTCCGTGCCTTACGGCCCTTCTCTGCCGCAATCTCCATCAATACGCCAACACCGCTTTGATCCAAGCTTACGAATGGATCTTGTGGCAGCACGCCATCTTCAACATATTTAGGCAAGAACATACCTGAATCGTCACGGCTTAAGCCCATTGTCGTTTGCGTCAGGTCATTCGTGCCAAAGCTAAAGAACTCAGCATGTTCAGCGATTTCATCCGCCGTCACAGCCGCGCGCGGCAATTCAATCATCGTCCCGACGATATAATCAACGCGTTTACCTTGTTCAGCAAAGACTGCCTCTGCGGTACGGTCGATCACGGCTTTAAGCTTTTCAAGCTCTTTATCAATCATCACCAAAGGCACCATGACTTCTGGGTAAACCTGACCGCCAGCCGCTAATGCACCCTCAAAGATTGCGCGTGCTTGCATTTCATAGATTTCAGGATATGAAATACCCAAACGACAGCCACGATGCCCAAGCATCGGGTTGGTTTCTTTCAGTAAGCTGAGGCGAATTTCAACGACTTCTGGCTTAAGACCTGCCGCCTTAGCAAAATTCGTAATATCATCACTGCTATGCGGTAAGAATTCATGAAGTGGTGGATCAAGCAAGCGGATGGTCACAGGCATGCCCTGCATCAAACCAAACATTTTGGAGAAATCCGCACGCTGCGCAGGCAATAATTTTGCGAGCGCCTTACGGCGGTCTTCTTCATTCGATGCAAAAATCATCTCACGCACATTTTGAATGCGCTCCGCATCAAAGAACATATGCTCCGTACGCGCCAAACCAATACCTGTCGCGCCGAACTCAAGCGCAGCTTTAATATCTGTGACGGTTTCCGCATTTGTGCGCACGCCAAGGCGGCGGACTTTATCGGCCCATTCCATCAAAGTTTCAAAGTCACCAGAGATATCTGGCTCCACCATATCAACGCGGCCCTTATAAACATGACCACTTGAACCATCGACCGTAATATAATCGCCTTCCTTGAGGATTTCTTTACCTGCCGTCAGGGTCTTCGCTGCATAATCAACAAATAAATCAGCCGCGCCCGCCACACAAGCACGCCCCATACCGCGAGCAACAACCGCCGCATGCGATGTCATCCCGCCGCGTGTGGTCAAAATGGCTTTTGCCGCATGCATGCCGTGAATATCTTCAGGACTTGTTTCAATACGGACAAGAATGACGCTCTTGCCCTCTTCCGCCCAGCGCTCCGCATCATCAGCGTTAAAACAAATGCGCCCATATGCCGCGCCCGGTGACGCAGGAAGGCCTTTACCTAATGAAGTCTTTGACGCTTTCGGGTCAATCATCGGGTGCAGCAGTTGATCAAGCACCGCAGGATCAACGCGCATAATGGCTTCATCTTTATTGATCAAACCTTCATCAACCATATCAATCGCGATTTTCAACGCGGCAGCAGCGGTACGTTTACCTGAACGTGTTTGCAGCATATAAAGCGTGCCTTTTTGCACAGTAAACTCAATATCCTGCATATCACGATAATGCGCCTCAAGCTTTTCACGGACCGCGCAAAGCTCTTTAAACGCTTCTGGCATAGCTTCTTCCATAGATGGCAGGCTATTACCTTCTTTCTCACGCAGGCGAATGGTCAATTGCTGCGGCGTACGAATACCCGCAACAACATCTTCGCCTTGTGCGTTGATCAAAAATTCACCATAGAAGAATTTCTCGCCATTTGATGGGTCGCGCGTAAAACAAACGCCAGTCGCACAATCATCGCCCATATTACCAAACACCATGGTCTGAACATTTACAGCTGTGCCCCAATCATCAGGAATGTCATTGATACGGCGGTAACGACGCGCACGCAGCAAGTCCCATGATTCAAATACCGCGCTAATCGCGCCCCATAGCTGCTCATGCGGATCCATCGGGAAAGCACGGCCAATTTCATTTTCAACAAGCTCTTTATAGGATGCGACAATCGACTGCCAGCCTTCTGCTGTAACTTGAACATCTTCCGAAATATTCTTAATCGCTTTATGCGCATCAATAATGGTTTCAAATTTGTGATGATCAACCCCCAACACAACATCACCATACATTTGAATAAAGCGGCGGTAACTATCCCACGCGAAACGCGCATCGCCTGATTGTTCAATAAGTCCTTTTACGGTGTCATCATTCAAACCAAGGTTCAAAACAGTATCCATCATGCCCGGCATCGACACGCGCGCGCCTGAGCGGACGGAGACTAAAAGCGGGTTCTTTACATCGCCAAATTTTGCGCCGACTTCTTTTTCAAGGCGCGCCAGTGATGTTTCAACTTGGGCCTTAAGGCTTTCAGGATAGCTATGTTCATGGCCGTAATAAAAAGTACAAACATCGGTCGTGATTGTAAAACCCGGTGGCACTGGCAAATTAAGGGACGCCATCTCTGCCAAATTCGCGCCTTTACCGCCCAGTAAATTGCGCATCTCTGCACTGCCGTCGGTTTTACCCGCACCAAAATCGTAAACCCATTTATCTTTCGCTGTATTCGCCATGACTGCTTCTCCTGCGCCAAGATGTTCAACATAAACACTAGCGAGAAGCCTAACATTGATTCTACATATTATGACATGCGCCGCGCCTTTAAAGCCGCCAGTTATGCACATCACCTTATGCTACAAAACGTAACAAAAAAGCCGCATGACGCTGCGGCTTTGTTCTTAAGACTCTATGGATCTTATATTTTAGGCTGCGGGTTTTCTTCGCTCGACTTCTTGGTCTTTTCCTCAACAGGCGCATCCCAGCCACGCATGAATGAACGCACACTGCGAATACCACAAATCGCGAAAGCTGCTGTGCCCGCGATAATAATAACTGGCGGCGCTTTAGCTACACCAACCAAAACACCGACTGTAGACAATGCCGCCATATAGCAAATTGGGCGCGCTGCATTCTTAAACGCATTACATAGACGTGAAAGTTTATGATCGTGATTATCTGACATATCTGCCCCCAAATTCTTCCCTCAAGATGATGTATCAGATAAATAGCACGCAGATATAGGCAAATCAACAAAAAAGATCGAGTTATGGCAACCCGATCTTTTATAAAATCTATATAATTTTACTTAAGTTTAACGAAGGGCAATCTTCATATCTTCACCAATCGCATCACGCGCTGGCACGTAATAATCACCTTGTGTTTTTAGGGCTTCGATCAATTTACGATCTTCCAGATATAAGTCTGGGCCATAAACCACCTCACCGCGCGCATTCAGCCAATTGGTTTGGTACAGGATATAAATTGGCATTTTATGCTCAACCATAAGATCCTTTGGTTTCAAGCTGTCATAAATTTCCTGCATTTGTGGTGTGCCCCACTCAACATCATGGCCTTTCAAAATAAACTCAGCCACTTTTTCAGGATATTTCAAACGAATACAGCCTGAGCTTTCTGAACGATAATCTTTTTCGAATAATTCAGGGTGATTGGTATCATGCAGATAAATCACATGCTTATTCGGCATCAAAACACGAATACGGCCTAGGGCATTATGGTCGCCCGGTTGCTGTACAAAGCGGTATTTATTAAACTCACGCCAGCTCATATTTTTCCAATCAAGCGCCGTTGGGTCATGATAAATCGCTTCATGGCCATAACCCTCGATAATATCGATTTTCTTTTCGAGAAGAATTGTTGGGTCTTCTTTGATCTTTGGCCAGTAATCTTCACTACGGATGCGATGCGGCACTGTCCAGCGCGGATTGATACGCACGCCCGTAATTTCCGTCACGAAGCTTTTCGTTGGGCGCCACGTACGCCCGACAATGACAGGCATATTTAATGTCGCCTTACCGTCTTCAAAACCCCAAAGAGACATAGACGGAATATTTACTTCGATATATTTCTTTGGACGGTTTGGTTCAATCCAGCGCATACGCTCCATATTCGCCAAAAGCTGATCCGCACGGTCGCTTGCGTTACGGTTCAAATATTTAACCGTTTGCGGCCCTAATACACCATCCGTCTTCAAACCATTCTCTTTTTGGAAGGCTGAAATTTTTTCAAATAGCGCCTCATCATAAACGTAATTCGCCTGACCATCTAACTTCGGCAGTCCCATACGTGCACGGAACTGCGCCACAGTTTTATGTGACTGGCCCGGTTGAATTAAGCCAGCATATGTCACCTGCACCTGCGGACGATGAAACTCATCTGATGTAACAAGCTGTACATATTCTTTCTTAAGGCGTTTATATAAGCCATTTTGTGGCTCAATACTGTCTAAATAATTTTGTAATTTTTCTGGGCTCGCTTGGCTCATTGCGGCGTTTAAAATATTCAGCGCAGGTTCAGCCTTACGCCAATAATCTGGGTCTTGCTTAATCGCTTTCGGGTCAACGCGCATAGTCGTCATGTCATGCGCATAAAGCGCCAAACCATATGAAAGCAGCATTTCACTACGTGCTAGGACACTGTTACGCTGCGAGAAATTCGCGCCGAGGATATCTTTATCAAGGTATTTTTCTGGGTTCAAACCATGTTGCCATGAACGCTCTAATGAGGATAGAACAACTTTCGCTTTATCATTCAGGCCATCACGATCATCCACCCAAAGCGGCGCAAAATCACGCTGCTGATAGAAAGAAAGCACCCCATCATAAACTTCGCGGTTAAATTCAACCGTTTTGAGCTTGTCATCAAATGAAGATGTCATATAGCGCTGCAAATAAGATGCTTCCGCTGGCGTTGCCTGTATTGACACCCCGCCGAGCACAAGCAATGCACAAAATAGCGCGCTTGATTTTCTTAGTTTTTTAGCGTTACTCGAAACAATTAATTTTGAAATACCCATGATAGAATCCTAGCGTAGAAAAAATGCCTTATAGGTAGATTCTTTCATAGAGCCGTTAACAAAAGATTACTTCTGCACACAGCAAGTAAAATAAAGTCTGAATAACTATTCGCCCGCTAAAAAACGGACGAATTTTAAGACAAAAAAGCGAATCAGGTTAAGGATTACAAATCGACGAAGACATGTGTCTCGCCTTGCGCGCCAGGATGCGTGACCGCGCCCTTTTCAGCTGAGCCGACAAGCTGCGCATATTTGTATAAAGCGCCAGATTGATAATTATGCTGACGAGGCGCCCATGATTTACGGCGCTCAGCAAGTTCTTCATCACTTACCAACACATCTAATGTACCCACATTGGCATCAATGCGAATGATGTCGCCATCTTTTAACAGGCCAATTGGCCCGCCCACAGCAGCTTCAGGGCTAACATGACCAATACAGAACCCGCGCGTACCGCCTGAAAAACGACCATCGGTGATGAGCGCGACTTTACCGCCCATATCTTGACCATAAAGCGCCGCAGTGGTGGACAACATTTCACGCATACCCGGTCCGCCTTTCGGCCCTTCGTTACGGATGACGAGAACATCGCCTTCTTTATATTGGCGTGCCTGCACCGCATTAAAACAGTCTTCTTCACATTCAAAAACGCGCGCAGGCCCTTCAAATGTCATTTCCTTTAGGCCTGCGATCTTCACGATCGCCCCTTCACTAGCAAGATTACCTTTCAAGCCGACGACGCCGCCTGTTGGTAATATCGGGTTTGATAGGCGGCGCACAACATCCTGATTTTCAGGGAATTTAATATCCGCCAAATTCTCAGCAATGGTCTTACCTGTTACGGTCAAACAGTCGCCATGAATATAACCGCCATCTAGAAGCTCTTTTAACACCACACTCACGCCACCAACATCATAAAGGTCTTTGGCAACATAACGCCCGCCCGGTTTAAGGTCAGTGATATATGGGGTACGTTTGAAAATTTCCGCAACGTCATGCAAGTCAAAATCAATCCCGCATTCATGTGCCATTGCAGGCAAATGTAGCGCTGCATTGGTTGACCCGCCCGTCGCCGAAACAATCGCTGCGGCATTTTCAAGTGCTTTACGCGTCACAATATCACGTGGACGAATATTCATTTCAATCAACTTCATCACCGCTGCGCCAGACGCCGCCGCATATTCATCACGCGATTCAAATGGCGCAGGCGCACCTGCTGAATTAGGTAGCGCTAAGCCAATAGTTTCAGAAACACAGGCCATGGTATTTGCGGTGAACTGCCCACCACACGCCCCTGCCGATGGGCAGGCCACGCATTCCATTTCCTTCAAATCACCATCTGAAAATTTACCTGTGGCATGTTTACCTACGCCTTCAAACACATCAATAATCGTGACGTCTTCCCCGCGGAACTTACCTGGCAGGATCGACCCGCCATACATAAAGACCGATGGCACGTTTAGGCGCAGCATCACCATCATCATCGCTGGGAGAGATTTATCACATCCTGCCAAACCGACAAGCGCATCATAGCAATGCCCGCGCATCGTCAGTTCAACACTATCCGCAATAACCTCACGTGATACAAGGGATGAACGCATGCCTTCATGCCCCATCGCAATGCCGTCTGTCACAGTAATGGTCGTAAACTCACGCGGCGTGCCCGCGTTTTCAGAAACACCTCGCTTCACAGATTGCGCCTGACGCTGAAGCGCAATATTACATGGCGCAGCTTCGTTCCAACAAGTCGCAACACCAACTAATGGCTGATGAATTTCTTCTTCCGTCAGCCCCATCGCATAATAATATGCACGATGTGGCGCTGACTTTGCCCCTTCGGTTACATAACGGCTGACAAGCTTCGACTTATCCCATTTACCATTGGCATCTTTCATAACAGCCCCTCTTATATATTTTTTAGGAAATTAAAGCGTACGTGCCTTTTCAATTGCTTTACGGAAGATAATCGGACGCGCAAGTGGCGGAAGAATAACTTCCCCCACGCCCATGCCGCGCACCACCACACGACCATAATCAAAGATACGCCCCCAGAAGCCCTGAAGAACATTCACACCTTCGATACGGTCAATACTGATTTCACCGACATAACGTGCAACAAGGCCGCGCTTATAGATCAAACGTGAAGTGGTTACGGCAATTTCCGTTGTGACTTTATCGACCATCTGACGCGCGAACTTCATCAACCCCATAACAAAGGCCAATAATGCGCCTAGCTTAATCAGTGGATGTAACGCACGGATAAAATCAATCCAGCTTGCGTCGCTTTCAGGTGCATATTGCAACGTTGGAACGCCCATATAGATATAAAGATAAACTGGCGCAATCAACATCGCGATGCAAATCACCACGCCCCAGAATATGCTGAATGATGCATAAACATTATACATCCAGTGGTAACGCCCGATATGGACGATTTCTTCATCTGGCGCGAGGGATTGTAAAACATATTGCATAGGTTACTTATCTCCTAAACAGATGCCCAATGCGCGGGCGGTATGAACCAATGTACCATCCAAATCGACATCTTGATACGCGGCAATCGCATCTGCAATCGGCACATCAACAACCTTACGGTCTTGCCATGCCACCATGCGGTCAAATTTACCTTCTGCAACCAAATCAACCGCCTTAACACCCAAAGCCGATGCAAGCATACGGTCGTTATATGTAGGCGCTGAACCACGCTGCACATGGCCCAAGATAGTTACACGTGTTTCGAAGCCTGTAGCAATCGCCAATTCTTCGCCAATCACATAACCAATCCCGCCATAGCGTTTTTCGCCATCCGCATATTTCATCTTGGCGCTATCGCCGTCTTTTTTCTTTACCGCTTCGGAGACAACAACAAGCGCGAAGTTACGGCCTTTTGCCTTGACTTGACGCAGCTTACTTGCCACAGCATCAATCGAATACGGAATTTCAGGAATCAAAATCACATCTGCGCCGCCTGCAATACCACTCGCCAAAGCAATATGCCCTGCATCACGGCCCATAACTTCCAAAATCATCACACGGTCATGAGACGCAGCCGTTGGCTGTAAACGGTCAAGGGCTTCAGTTGCCACAGTTACAGCTGTATCAAAACCAACAGATGTTTCTGTTTTACCAATATCGTTATCAATCGTTTTTGGAATACCGACAAGTTTAAAATCACCCTTTTCCGCCAATTTTTGCAGAATCGCAAAACTGCCGTCACCGCCAATACCGATAATTGCCTCAAGCCCAAGCTTGCGCGCCCCAGCGATAATTTCATCACTACGGTCTTTGAATGTGCCATCAGGCATTGGGTATGAAAACGGGTTGCCTTTGTTAGTTGTGCCCAAAACCGTACCACCACGGCGCAGCATGTTGCCGTCAAAATCTTTTAATTCAAGCTTACGATATTCAGGCTCTTCTTTCATTAAGCCTGCTGTACCGTTAATAATGCCAAGGACTTCCCAGTCCAAAAGATCCGCACGGTGAACCACCGCACGTATAACCGCGTTCAACCCCGCGCAATCACCACCACTTGTTAAAATACCTATGCGCTTCTTGCTCATATTCCTAAAATCGCCCTCTAAAATACAGATTTATATCAATCTACTATCCTAATGATTTTTTTGCCTTTGCCTAGCCAATAATTGCGGTCATTAACAAGCAACACATACAATTTGACATAATTGCAACATATGCGTTATAGTAAAATTATAATGTTAGATTATTCTAATATTCTAATGCATCAGTGTTTATAAGGGATATACATGGGTAAAATAGCGAATTCGCGTGCATTGGGTGCGTTGTTTGAGCAAATCACAAAGCAACTTTTCAGCACACATGAAAAAAAACTATTTGATGCGCAGGTCGATTTCTTGCAAGAAAATCTCTATCACCAAGCGCGCACCAATAAAATACATCAAATCTGCCAAATTCTGGGCGAACCGAATGCAGACGGCACTTACGGCATTTTTAAAGATTCAGACGGACAAACTTATGTCAGCGAAGAAACCGTCTATGCCGTCAGCTGGTATTTAATCGAAAACATCCAAGGCGTTTGCAAACAAACAATTACCGAGAGCATAGACAAGGCCCTCACCCACACGCCAGATTATTCGCATATGAAACCATATATGCGCCCAATAGTTATTTAAATGTCACAAGGAAACGAATATGTCAGACCATAAAATTGTCAGCGCAAAGCAAATCGGCACAGCATTTAATGAAAATATCAGAGAATCAGTCGGTTTCGGCAGTCAAACATCCATAAATTTGGATGCGCATTCTATTGCCATTGCGCTGCAAACCATGGCAATAGGTACAGGCAATAGCAGCGCCACAGAAATGGCCCTTGAGGGTATCGACAAATTGGTCAGCCTATTTAGAAAAGTGAATAACGATGGGTCACTCGGTATTTATAAAACCCGAAACTCAGAAGATTATTATTTATCAGGCAGCACGTTAAGTACATTGGCAGAGCTTTTAATCAATTATGCGCAGTCCAGCGAAGCCCACGGCCAAGCGATGTTAAAAGCCCTAAGCGATGCCTATGAAGCCGCAGCGGATTACAGCGACAGCACCAATTTAAGAGCCGTGATTATATAGATAAATATATATAGCTACGCAGTGCCGCAAAAAACTATACCCAAAGGGCGGTTTTTTTGATATTGTATTTTTCTGATTTAATAAATTTTGAACTGCGTAGAAGAAGTATGGATCCAGAAGAAGAAGAAATCCTCCGCGAAAAACTCGCTCAGCTGAAACATGAACATAAAGACCTTGATGACATTATCGAGCGTCTATCTTCTGCTCAGCCCGTGGATTTCTTGCAAATGACACGCATGAAAAAGCGTAAGCTTGCCTTGAAAGACATGATCCAGAAAATGGAAAGTGATCTTCTACCGGATATTATTGCTTAAAAGCCATTGGGGTCTTGCACCCCTATTTTCGCTGTTGCCTCGCGCTCCTCTTTAAGTGAATCCGCTCGTTTAGCATACATTTTCTCTTCGACTGGCTTTAAATAACCTTGCTTGAATTCGCCTATCGTGGCGCTAAACGCAACATTCATATTGATATATTGACCAGAACCCTCGATCATCTCAACACGATATAGCCCAGCCTGCATATCAAGCTGCACATCAATGCCCTTTTGCTTGAATTCAGAATCTGCCAGAATTTTACCGTCTTTACTAACCAATATAGAATGCGCAATAGTATTTGCACCGCCGAGCAAGACAATCTTATCGTCATCCCCCAGCTTATCCAAATTCGCCTGCATAACATGCGCTGTATATGAATGACAGCAGCCCTTATAAGCCTCAGGATGATCACGATCAATCGCGGTCAATGCCATACGTGTAAATTTATCATGCGCCTGTGCAATTAAAGACTTCGGCGGCACGCCAGATACAACACTATTAAACTCTTTTTCCATTAGTTAATCCTTATTTATTCTAAGAGCATACAGCACAATATTTACGGAATAATTAATAAGGTAAAATTAGTGTTTTTTATTACCCGCCCCTTTTCCCGCGGCTGCTTTTTCAGTATTATCTGCACAGACATTATTGAACGGAGAGAAAAATGACTATTCCCGCTGAAATTAACATGCACCAAGCAATGCGCAAAGAAAGCGATTCTGTTGGTGAAATCGATGTACCTTCTGACCGTTACTGGGGCGCACAGACTGAACGCTCTTTAATGAATTTTGATATTGGTGAAGAAAAAATGCCGTTGCCGCTTATCCGCGCACTTGGCATCATCAAAAAAGCTGCGGCGCTAACGAATTTGTCACTGGGCGTGATTGATCCTGCAATTGGTAACGCAATTATCGACGCATCGGAAGAAGTCATTGACGAAACATTGGCTGACCACTTCCCGCTTTCTGTATGGCAAACGGGTTCAGGCACACAAACAAATATGAACACCAATGAAGTGATTTCTAACCGCGCGATTGAAATGCTTGGCGGCACAATCGGCAGCAAATCACCTGTGCACCCGAACGACCATGTAAATATGGGCCAGTCATCAAATGACACATTCCCAACCGCCATGCATATCGCCTGCGTTGAAGAAGTTCACCACGAACTTATTCCTGCGCTTGAACATATGCATTCGGTCTTCGTTGATAAAAGCAATGCGTTTAAAGAGATCGTCAAAATCGGCCGCACACATTTACAAGACGCAACGCCGCTAACCCTAGGTCAGGAGTTTTCAGGCTACGCTAAGCAAATTGAAAACGGCATTGCTCGCGTTAAAGCAACTTACCCGCATATGTTACAATTAGCACAAGGCGGCACAGCGGTTGGCACAGGCATTAATTCCAAAAAAGGTTTTGCTGAAAAATTCGCTGAAAATGTTGCCAAAATCACAGGCATTGATTTCGTCACAGCTGAAAATAAATTCGAAGCTTTGGCCGCACATGATGCCTTGGTTGAACTTTCAGGCGCATTAAACGTGCTTGCCGTATCTATGATGAAAATCGCCAACGATATTCGCTTGCTCGGCTCAGGCCCACGCTGTGGTATTGGTGAATTGAACTTGCCTGCGAATGAGCCAGGCTCATCCATCATGCCGGGTA
>JASBUS010000054.1 GCA_030147745.1 Alphaproteobacteria bacterium | reverse complement strand
AGGACAAACATGTTTATAGATAATCTCAAAGCCATAGACCCGACAGAACTTCGCCTCATCAACCATGAAGCGGCGGATATTCTGCACAATGTCGTATCGGCCTATGATGCATTATTTAAACGTTACCAATTGGCGCGCGCTGAAAATAAACCTTTATATGTGGTGGCTGGGGAATATCATGACCGCCCATCACATCATATTGCACACACATTGCTGATTAGATGCCTGAGCGACATTACAGAAAAACCAATAATTACAGCGCTAGAATGTCCAATCGATATAAAAGCCTCTGATTATCCTGAAGCGCTAAAAAACTTATCTATCAATAAAAACGCATTATGCCCTGACAGCGCCGCGAATATTGAATTATTAAAGGATTATCACACATCTGAATATGCGCCATATTCAAGTTATTCATTTGAAGCAAGCCTCTGCCATCAGCAAGGCCGCTTAATCACTATATTTAACGATATCGCCCATAATGAAGATGGTAGCCTAAACTTAACAGCGATCTTAGGCCCCAATACGGATGAACAACCATCCACTATAGCCGCGAAGTCAAACGAGGGCGTTGCCTTACGTAATAAATTTATGAGCAAACAGCTGATGAAATATGTTGAGCAACATAACACCGAGATTGGTATACAAATATGTGGGCAGGCGCATGTCAACGGGTCAGATACGGCATCACCCAAACAAAGCATTGGCCGCTTACTTAAAGATAAAGGCAACATGATTTTCAACATTTTCTGGGGCGCAGAAACGGCGTTATTAACACATTTAGCGCCTGCTGAATTTTACCTCAGTAAAAATATGCCTGAGCGTTTTATCCATTACCAAATGCACTGCAACAAAGATGACTTTACACCAGAAGAATTGGAAAATTACAATCTGGAAAAAGACTATGTTCAGGGCATATACCAAGCCCTAAACATTAAACCGCCTTGTTAAGGGCTGTTTTTCTGCGTCACGCGCATACCGCGCGAAATGGAACTATCCTGCGCAGACTTAAATATAGCCGCTTGGCGTAATATCGCATCCAACAAATTAGAGTAACACTCAAACTGGTCTTGTAATAACATAGGCTCTGTATTGCTGCCTTTGGTATCCCCGACTTTCGCGAATATAATGTTATGCGCTTCTGTTACGTCATCAATTGATTGCAAATGCAGCGCGACAGGCATGTCCGTGCAAAATGTATCTTGCACATTAACAACCAGATGAATGGTTTTATCCTGCACGCCGAGCTTCGGGCATAACTGCACTTTCACATCATGCTGTTTATTACAATAGGTCAAAAATTCATTCACCTGTTGATACGCAACTTGATGCCAGCGCGTTAAAGGCGCAGCGACTTCACGATAATGCTCACGAAAACGCGCGACGTGATCTTTAGGCTCATACGGTAAATCTTTATGGCTCATGCTTTATCCCTTCCCTGTGTTGACCTTATTTTAAGGGAGGGATAGTAAGCCTCAAAGTTCCAAGAGGTTATTTCTAAACTCTGTCCACGGGAAAGACGGGCCGGGGTCTTTTTTACGTTCAGGCGCAATATCATCATGCCCAATAACATCAGCCGGCGGAATATCATAACGCGTCTGTATCGCGCGGCAAAGCTCAATAAGCGCCCTAATCTGACGGGCATCGAATGGCGGGTAATCGGCATATTCGCCCTGATTAACCAGTTCAATGCCAATCGAGTGGGAGTTTATATCCGTTAGCCCCTTCCATGCGGATACACCTGCATGCCATGCGCGTTTATCTTCATCAACAAATTGATAAGTCGTGCCATCAGCATCAATCATATAATGCGGGCTAATCGGGCCTGCATTTGGGTCTGTTGTCGTATTCAAATAATAAGCTGCCGCTTCATCCGCCGTTTTTGTGCCCGTATAATGAATAATAATCAGGCTAGGCTGATCACAGCCCTTGCGGTCATTAAAATTTGGCGATGGCGTCTTTATAACATTCATATTTAGCCGTTTCAATTTATTTTGTAACAAGTCAGGTGGAGCAAAGCCTATAAACATAGGTGAGCGATAGATGGCACCGTAACAAAATAAATTGAAACGGCTAAATGTAACTATCCTTACTCTTCCCCCGAACTATATGAGTATGATGAAGATTATTGCAAGTTTGTTATTAGTTTTAGTGGTGTTATTCGGTTGGCAAATGCGCAGCTTTGCTGGCCTACCAATTGCGGAGAGTATCATGGATGAAGCCCCAGACGGTTATCCGTCCATCACCTTAGGTGGCGGTTGTTTTTGGTGTCTAGAAAGCGAATTTCGCTCTTTAGACGGCGTTAAATATACGCGTGTCGGTTATATGGGCGGACATATTAAAAACCCAAGTTACGAAGATGTGACAACAGCGCGCAGTGGTCATGCAGAAGTCGTGATGATCACTTATGACCCAAAAATCTTGCCACTTGAAAAATTACTGCATTACTTCCTAGAAGTCGCCCATGACCCGACAACATTGAACCAACAAGGCGTTGATAAAGGGCCGCAATATCGGTCAGCGATATTCTACAGCAATGACCAAGAGAAAACCCTCGCGGCAAAGGTGATCACCGATGTAAATGCCAAGAAAATTTATAAAAAGCCTATCGTCACGACATTAGAGCCCGCCACAACATTCTGGGAAGGCGAAGATTACCATCAACAATATTACGAGAAATACGAAGAAAAGACCGGACAAGAACATATCCGCGTTTTCCTGAAGAAGAAGAAAAAGGCCGCGAAGGGGCTGTATTAAATATTGCCCCTTGATCACCCCCTGTTTTTTATGGTAACAAAACAAAAAAAACAGGGATAATGAAAATGGATCAGCAAAACGCAATTGATGCGGCACAAGCCTTTGAAGCCGAAGCCATTAAATATTACACAGCAAGAGATGCGTTTCTTTATAACATCTTATTTCATTTAGAAGACGGTGCAGACGCAACCAAGAATATTGGCATACATCTCTGCGGGGATGCTGTTTGCGACCTGCATTTTCATTTACTCGATCATAACGAAGAATATAAACAAGCCTTCGACCTAGTAATGCAAGATAAAGCCTATATCATTAAAAACTGCTACGGCGCGGACGAAGACACCTATTACCACGCCGAAGTAGAAGCCCTACTTCAAATCGCGCAGCAGGAATATTACGACCGCTTTATCGACATCTATGATGATGTCAGCGTTGATGCTGAAGAAGTACTGACAACTGAAAATTACACAAAGATGTTAAAAGCCTTATCAAAGGATAAATGCCCTGTGAGTGATAATCGCCTGAAACACCATTTCGGCAAAGCGGCGGAAAAACATATCGCGCTTTTAAAAGACGATAAAAAATACACATCTCTCTTTAATAAAGTTGTCGGGAATACCGCTGAAGAAGACCTGATCATGGAAGGCTTCAAACATTATACGAAACCAGCATGGCTACAACTGCCGCTTTTGCTTTGGAACGCAGCAAAACATCTTCCATCTGCCGCGCTGAATAATAAGCGTATAGAGAAAATGGCACAAATCGCCCTTGGTTAAAAAAAGGACATTACAATGAAAAACATTATTGCATTTTTGTTGGTTCTCGGCGCGTTTGCATCTTATGGCACATACACTATGTGGAACAATAAAGAGTTTAAAAAGGGCCCATACGCTAGGCTACAGCCGACATTAACAGCACAGCAGGATCCTGCAGGCTATAAAGCATCGCTAACAATTGCCGCAAGTTTTGCTTTTGCGTGTTTTGCAGGCGCAGCTGTCCTTGCCCTCCGCGAGAAAAAGCGCGGCAAATCAGACGCAAAAAAAGATTAAGCTAAACGAATATCCGCGCCGCAGGCACTTAGCTTTTCTACAAGCTTTTCATAGCCGCGGTTAAGGTGGTAGATGCGGTTAACAACCGTCTGACCTTCGGCAACCAAGCCCGCAAGGACGAGCGCGACACTGGCGCGTAGATCCGTCGCCATAACTTCTGCACCTTTTAAGCTTGTCGTGCCGCGAACCAAGGCCGAATTGCCGTGTACGGTGATATTTGCGCCCATACGCACCAATTCGGGTACGTGCATGAAACGGTTTTCAAAAATCGTCTCCGTGATCATGCCTGCGCCAGTACAGATAGTCATCAAGCTCATCAGCTGTGCTTGCAAATCAGTCGGGAAACCTGGATGCGGTTCAGTCATAATGTCGAAGCCCTTAAGGTTAGCGCCATTACGTTCAACGATAAGGTCTTTGCCATCGACTTCAATATGCATGCCCGCCTCTTTCAATGGGCCAATCAACGTCGTTAAATGTTCAGAACGCACATTTTCAAGGACAACACGGCCGCCTGCCATAGCAACCGCAATCATATATGTACCCGCTTCAATACGATCAGGCACAATCTCATGCGTAATGCCGTGCAATTTCTCAACACCTTCAATCACAAGACGCGCTGTGCCAAGGCCTTCAATTTTTGCGCCCATTTTGATAAGCGCTTCACCTTGGTCAACGATCTCAGGCTCGCGCGCGGCGTTATTGATGATGGTGATACCTTTAGCCAAAGTCGCCGCCATCATGATATTTTCAGTTGCGCCAACAGATACTTTGCTGAAATTGATTTCCGCGCCTTTCAAACCATTTGGCGCTTCTGCCTTAACATAGCCGCCATCAAGTTTGATTTCTGCGCCCATCAGTGACAAAGCATCCAAATGCATATCAATCGGACGTGTACCAATCGCACAGCCACCCGGCAAAGACACTTCCGCCTTACCATAGCGCGCCAATAATGGACCTAAAATCAAAACAGATGCACGCATTTTGCGGACAAGGTCATAAGGGGCAACATGGCTTTCAATCGCTTTCGCATGGATCATCGCCAAGCCATCATCACGCAAAACAACTTCAGCGCCCAAAGTCTTTAACACAGCAGCCTGCATTTTGATGTCGCCCAAGTGAACTGGACAATTTTCCAAATTCATTGGCTCATCTGTCAGAAGGCATGCGACCATATGTTTTAACGCGGCATTTTTTGCGCCACTAATACGGATACGCCCATTCAGCTCTTTACCGCCATTAATAACCATTTTCTGCAGATCAGACGCCTGCGAGAGTTTATTTGGATCAACGATAATTTCTTGGCCTAGTGCGCTCATATGCTGCCACTCCGTATTAGTTACTTACTTGTTATCAATTATGTGAAAAGCCGTTGTACATTATGTACGCGGCAAAGTCACGCCTTTTTGTCCCATATATTTGCCTCCGCGCGCGTCATATGTGACGTCACATGAACTTGAGCCTTTAAAGAACAAGAACTGGCACACACCTTCATTCGCATAGATCTTCGCTGGAAGCGGTGTTGTGTTTGAAATTTCAAGTGTCACGTGGCCTTCCCAACCTGGTTCAAGCGGCGTTACATTCACAATCAAACCACAGCGTGCATAGGTACTTTTACCAAGGCAGATAACCAATGCATCTTTTGGGATTTTGAAATATTCAACTGTACGGCACAAAACAAAGCTGTTTGGTGGAATAACGCAAACATCGCCTTTACGCTCAACAAAGCTTTTTGAATTAAACTCTTTCGGGTCAACAATCGCGTTGTCGACATTCGTGAAAATCATAAATTCATCAGCCAAACGCGCGTCATAACCATAAGACGACAAACCATATGAAATAATTTTTTCATCATTAACATAGCGCACTTGCCCATCAACAAATGGTTCAATCATCGCTTCATTTTGTGATTTCTCGCGAATCCAATGATCTGGCATGATACCTGGCAAATGATCAGCGCTATCTTTCAGCATACGCATCGCGGCGCTATCACCTGCTTTCTTTTTAACATCATCACCTAGAATATCGCTCATGCTTTTCGTCCTTTATCTTCTTGCTATTAATCATCTTTTTTCTGCGGCGGCTTTTTCTCAGCCCCTTCCGCAGCGTCACGCTTCACTTGTTTACGACGCGATAAATTCGCCCGCAATGCGGCCGCACGCTTGTCGAACCTTTCGTTCTTATCTTTGCTATTCGTCATAACAACCCATAGAATTATTCATGAAATTATGCCGAATATAGTCAATATACGCGTGACAATCCAGATTTTTTATTGTATCTTCCCCTACGTTTTTGGCGGCCGCGGTAGCTCAGTGGTAGAGCGCACCCTTGGTAAGGGTGAGGTCGAGAGTTCAATTCTCTCTCGTGGCACCATTTAACTACGCTAGACATTGATCTTGCACAGACATTAAATCCCCATTAAAATTATAAGTAATCAGCATAATAAAGCCGTTGTAGCTCAGGGGTAGAGCAACGCATTCGTAATGCGTGGGTCGTAGGTTCAAATCCTATCAACGGCACCAGTTTACATCTATCCATGGCATATTTTTTGCAGGGTTATTCCCCTATATTTCTATTCGCATTAATACAGGGGCAAAAAATGACCGCAGTTTCGACACAGATTCCACTCTCCTCCGCACAGGCAATCGACATGAGTAAAGTTAAGCTTATGCACGCGTCTGAAATGCCCGATGGCCTATACCAACAATTTGTTGAGGCGCAGGAGAAGTTTTTAGAAGCGCGCTATACCAGCCTTCCTGATACATCAAACCACCCTGCATATCAAAGCTATGCCACCGTGCAAGTCAACGGTCAGACCGTCGCCAAAATCGATAATAACGGCTTCGTAGCATCCACCAACAGCCATAACGCAGATATCCGCCGCGCCATTGCCGATATAAACAGTAAAAATGGCGGGCCCGATCTTGCCGCCCAGCGTGCGGAAAATATTGCCGCCGCGCTTGGCGGAAAGGTCGTCATATCTGACACAGCCATGTCACAGCAACAATATAATGCAACGAGCCTAGTCACCCCGACGGTCGATTACACTGCAATGCAAAACGACCCATTATATGAAACCCTGCTGAAGACCAAGCAAGCCCGTACGGAATATGTCGCACAGCAAATGGGACAAGACATGGCCGAAGAAACGTCAAGCACAGAGCAGATGAAACCTACAGAGGAGACATCCACAAATAAGTTCCTTGAATATATGAAGATGACCCCAGAAGAGCGCTATATAATGCAGGCCCTAGCCCATCGTGGCTACACTCAAGAAGAGTTTGATATGCTCCCCTTAGAAGAACAAGAAAAAATCATGAAAGAGATCCGCGATGAATTACGTGAGCAAACCGCATTGCAGACAGAATCTGGCCAAACAGGCTTTGATACAGCAGACGCAACGACCGCAAAGCAAGATATCGTCACTCAGATTATCACCATCAATAAACTGCTCGATAAACAAGCTGAGCTAGAGAATAAACAAAGTTAAATTGCTTATTCTCCATGGTCAAAATCAAGCAACTAATATATTGAAATCAAACCCAATCATGCTGCGTCGCAACCAAAGATTAAGATAAAAAAATTGTCTATTCACGCAACAATGAATCGGTACACGCTAATATGAAAGCAGTTTCAGTTTGTTATAAATTCAGTTTTACAAATTGTATATTTTACTGTTAGTATAAACCTATGGTAGAAGCAAAAGGCTATTGGCTTAGTGTGCAGGCGCAAAAGGATAATAATCCTGAAAGCAAGGCTCAACTGCACTCAAAAGGCCATTTAAATTACATTGTTAGAATACACCATCAAGACACGCCCGCAATTGGGATGGCGAGCGAGTTTAAGGCGGCGTTACAGGCATTTAAGGATAAATTAGCCGAGATACATAGTAACGACCCTAAAGGCTTGCCACAATTTGAGCATTTCGACGATGTTATCGAACAAGAAGAAAAAGACATCGCCATGGTTTTTGTCAGTGAATACGAAATTATGGATGCTCTTAAAAAAGCAGCCGTGAATTGATCTAAGCATAGTATAGGCCATAAAAAAACAGGCTTTTTGTGAAGCCTGTTTTCAACGAATTATATGCTAAACGTATTAATATTTATACGTCGCCTTCATCACACCTGAATGCGATGAATAACCTGTTTTATATTCAAAATCATAGCCGCCAGTAAACGCCCAATTATCTGTATTATAAATGGTCGCACCAAGGCCAATATTGAACGTGTTTTGCGCAGGGTTCGCCCCTTCTGTTTTAAACGCTGAACCGCCACCAATAAATCGTGATTGCGCAGCAACGTCATCGCCCATTGCATCAAAACGGTACCCCACATGTACGGCCGGCTGAAATATCCCGCCGCTTGTTAAACGCTTCTTCCATGACAATTCTAAATTCGCACCAAGTTCAAACACATCAAGCTGATCTGGCTGAATAAACAAACTTGCCCCGCCCGCGCCTGTTTCAGTATACTCGTCTTGGTTAACATGAATATAGTTCACAAGCATTGATGGCGTTAATGTTGCATCATTCCATGCATCAACTTCATAGCCTTTGCCCAATTCAGCGCGCACATAATATTGGCTACCGACCGTATCACCATTTGCTGTTAAACCTGAAATACCACCGACATTATAGCGGTTCGATTCAATATCATTTAAGGCATAGCCCGCCATGACGTCTAAGAACATTGTCTTCGACAAATAATAATTCGCATAAGCGGCAATTTGCCAGCTGCCTATATCTGTCTTTGTCTTATTCACGTTATCAGAATCTATGCTTGTTGTTGCATATGCACCAGCTAGACCAATCGTCATACCTTCTAATTTATCAGCCGTATCAATACCAACGGCCAAACCAATACTGCCAGCTTCATAACCATCAATGCCTTCACGGGCATCTTGGGTAATGCTGTTACCAAAACCTTGCCCCCAAACTTTCGTCCCGAACATGCCATTACCTGCATACATGCCTGATCCTGCATGATCATCACGAATAGACGCCAGACGCGTACTAATCACATCCATTGACTGGTTGGTAACATTCATAGATGCAACATAAGACCCAGCATCAATTGTAGGCAATGTTGATTCCAATAGGTCGTTAACTTGTTTCTGTGTAGATGCACCTGAGATGCTCTTTTGAATAGCAAAAAGCTGTGTATTAGCCGATGTCCCGACACCATCAAGAACCGCACCGACTGCAGCATTATTTACCGTTGTTGCGGCGCTTTGCTTAGTCGCCACACTTGCTGTAACAACAAGGTCTTGGTCATTTGCTGTATCCTGTACAAAGCTAATCAAATAACTACTATCATTAATCGCCGCCAGATCAGCGACGCCTGCACCACCTGTACCATCGATTAAGGTGTAAGACTGCCCATTTGCGATGGCCTGACCTGTAGCGACATCAATATTTAAGACCGTATTCGCATCGATAGTCGCCGCACCACCTGCTGTAATTTGACCCGCAGCCGTAGCCCCCGTGATATCAAAGTTCAAGACTTGACCACTATCGGCATCAAACGTACCTGTCGCATTAATAATTGCACCATCAACATTTGTTGTATTGGCCGCTTCAAACGCGCCTGCAAGACCAACTGTACTGCCAACGCCTTGTACAGTTAAAACTTTAAGCTCGCTACCATCCGTACCAAATGCATCGATATCGGCATTACCTTCCAAGATCAAGCTACCTTCACCCAAGGTGGACGAAATAATCGCCCCTGTAATATCACCGCCATCGGCCAAGCGCAAAATACCATCAGCATCAAAGTCAACGGCCGCTGTGATATTAGCATTCGCTTGTACTGTACCAACGCCAGCAATTTTCACATCCGTCGCGGCAACATTCGCGCCTAAAGTCACGACTTCACCCGCGCCGCCATTAAAGTTAATAGCCGCAATAGCATTCGATGTAATACCGATTGTACCTGAAACAGTTGAGGTACCTGCAAAGTTCACCGTACCATTCGTGCCTGCTGTACTATCAATCGAACCTGTCAAATTTACATTATCAGCAAAATTAATTGTACCCGCTTGGTTCGCAAAGTTAATATCATTCGTTGTGGTGACATTACCTGCGAAATTCAACGTCCCCGCCGCGGCGAAATCAATATCATCAACATTCACAGTTGAACCAAACGCCGTCGTTCCAGCCGCATTCACTGTAATCGAGTTTAAAGTATTCGTAGAACCAACAGCGCCACTCACTGTATTTGTTCCCGCTGTATTAAGCGTTAAATTACCCGCACCATCTGCGCCAGAGGTGTTATTAATTGTCCCTGTCCAATCAGCACCATTTGCAAGCACAATTGTACCGTCACCAGTAAAGCTCGCATTGGCTGTTTGGCTGACATTCGCATTGAAAGTCGCACCTGCGGCAATATTCAATGTTGTTGCTGTCACAGCGGCATTAGCCGTTAAGATACCAGATGTACCCGCGCCAATAGTCAACGTTGTCGCGTTAAGCGCGCCATCGGCAATTAAAGTTGTCCCATCACCAATCGTAACCGTCGTCGTCGCCAAGCTCGTATTAACATCCAAGGACGCCGTGCCCGTTAACGTAACGCTCGACAAAGCATTCGTCGCACCCCATGCACTATTTGCCGTAACCGTACTATCACCGCCAATAATAACATTAGCTGTATCCGTCCCATTACCATCAACAGTGCCCGTAACGGCTGTATTACCGCCTGTCGCATTAAAAGTGATTGTTACTGTATCAACAGTAGAGGCCGCCTCATTATCACCAATAATAATGCCATTTGCTGTAGCAACGTTACCGCGGAATTCAGCAGAGACAGTCGCTGTACCATCTTTACCGACATTAATACTATCGACCGTATTTGATGTCGTACCAATATTATTTACAAATAAAACGCCCGCAGAATTCTCAACTCGAATATTACCTTCACCCGCAGCTGCGCCGTCAATCGTACCATTAACCGTTTGTAACGCCGTACCATCAAAAACAAGCTTAGCATCAGACAAACCATCATCAAGAGTTATCGTTGCCGCCGTTAAATTACCCGAAATTTTAAATGTGACATTATTGCCTGCTGTATCATCATCCGCAGCAATTGTAAGCGCCCCCGTACCAAAGTCAATTGCGCCGTTCAAATCAATTTCTAAGCTATCATTGCTATCCGCGTCATCAACGCCATTCACAACCAAGCTAAACGCCGCATTCGCGCCACGTGTCACATTACCATTAAGAACAACTGTTGCAGCAGCATCAGGCGCTGCATCTTGATTTAATGTTAGAGTTAAACCATTCGCATTAACCGTAACACCATTCGCATTCACCACATTTTCACCAATGATATCACCATCATTAACGGTAATGGCACCACTTGCATTAACACGAAGGTCACGTCCATTCGTCGCTTCGCCCGCTGCGCCTGTACCATTCGTGACTGCGCCCCAATCAAATGGCTGGCTTGCTAACTCATCACCATCAAAAGCACCGCTTGCATCCGCGTCGACTGAAAATTCATCTGCTGCATAAGCTGGTGAAATCAATACAGGGGCTGCACCTATGGCAACAATAGCGCTACCGGCAAGAAGAATATTCTTGATTTTAAATGTCATGGCAAATGCTCCGAACGGAAATATAGAAACGAATGTTTTTTTAGGAAGATGAGGCGAAGCCCCACAAAGATACTTTTGTAAGCATAGCATAACATTCCCGTCGACAAAAGCCCCCATAAACAAAACCGGGCCCAGAATAATCTGAGCCCGGTCTCGAGAACTATCTAATCAGTGATTAGAATTTGTAAGAAGCTTTAACTACACCAGCGTGTGAGTCGTAGTCAGACTTGAACTCGTAGTTATAGTCTGCACTTAGAGTCCAGTTGCTTGTTGTGTAGTAGTCGAAACCAACGCCAGCATCAAATGTTGTTTGCGCAGGATCAAAACCTTCAACTTTGAAGCTTGTTGTTGCGCCAGTGAAGCTGTTTGTTGCTTGGTATTCGTCACCAATCAAGTCATGACGTACGCCAAGACCAACAGATGGCTTGAACAATGAACCGTTAGCTTGTTCGAATGACCATGTTGCATCAACACCTAGGCCAAGTTCAAACACGTTCAACGAGTCCGCATCAACAGATAGGCTAGCACCGCCAGCACCTGTTTCTGTGTAGTCATCAGCACTGTAGTGCATGTAGTTTGCAGAAACAGTTGGTGTAAGAACCATGCTACCGTGACCCATTGCGTAGTCGTTACCAACTGTCGCACCGACTGTGAATGTATCACTGTCGTAGTCACCTTTAGCAACAAGGCTAGAGATACCACCTGGGTTACGTGTTGTGTCGTTGTTTGACCACATGTAGCCTAGTTGAGCTGTGATGAACGCTGTGTTTGTAAGGTCGTAGTCACCATATAGAGAGATTTGGTAGCTATCGATCTCTGTTTCAGCGTTGCTGATTGCTTCTGATTCAACGTCTGTGTTTGCATATGCAAATGCAACACCAACTGTTAGATCTTCTGCAACAGTTTCTGTATCAACACCAACTGCGAAGCCGACTGAGTCAACATCGTAGCCAGAAACGCCATCACGCTTGTCTTGTTCGCCAGTTGTACCGAAACCTTGGATCCAAGCTTTCAGACCACCCATCACGCTACCAGCAGCCATACCTGTTTCGTCGCCAGAGCGAAGAGCAGCTAGACGTGTTTGGTTGATGCCAGCTGTGCTGTTAGCAACTTGAAGACCACCGATTACAGCGCCGCCAGAAACATCAGAAGCAGCCGCTTCGATCACGTTGTTAGCAGCAGCCTGTGTAGACGCAGCAGCCAAAGTAGATTGAAGTTGGTTGATTTCTGTGTTTGTAGAACCAGCAAGTGTTGTGATCAACTGATTACCAGTCGCGTCATAACCGCTGTTACCTGTAACACTTTCAATTGAGTTTTCAACTGCAACTGTAACGTCAACATTGTTTGTATCTGCAACCAATGTGAAGCCGTAGATCCAAGAGTTGTCAGTAACTGTCGCGCCTGCAATTGTTGCGCCAGCGTTACCTTGGAACACGTTATCAAGAACAGATGCGCCAACTGTAAGTGGTGCTGAGTTAGCATTCACTACAAAGTGTACTGTGTCAGTTGCCAAGTTAACAGCATCGCCAGTGAAAATCACTGTACCGTTAGTTTGCGCACCGCCACCAACTTTGTTCACTTGAACATTCCAAGTTGTAACGTCTGCATCAGTTTGCGTACCAGCTGTAAGTGTTGAGCCTGCCGCAACTTCAATTGTTGCTTGATCAGCGCTCAAAGCACCGTCAAATGTTGCATTCGCAGCAAATGTTGCTTTCGAGTTATCGTTGATTGTGAACGCGCCAAGATCGTTACCAGCGCCAGTACCAATGATACCAGAGAATGTAACGTTAGAAGCGTTTGTGCCATCACCAACTACGATCGCACCATCGTTAGCACCAACACCAACAAATGTACCTGAAACAGCTTGTGCTGTAGTCCCTAGGAACTGGAAGCTATCTGCATCATCAAGAGTTGTTGTTGTAACGTGGTAGTTGTTCTTTGTTGTGATTACGTTGTTTGAACCACCTGCAACTGTCAAAGCACCAACTTTAGCAGCTGATGTACCAACATCACCTACGAAGTCAACAGCGCCTGTACCATCAGCAATTGTGATTTCACCTTCGCCATTTACTTGAGTAGTAATAGCGCCCGTGATGTCAATGCCGTTTGCACCAGGTGCAAGAGCAAGCGTAGCGTCTGTACCATCAGAAGCAGCATCCTGAAGAAGGATTGATGTTGTGATTGTACGCGCTCCAGCAGCAGCAGTAACTGTTAGGTCAGCAGCTTCTGCGATTGTCATAGAACCAGCAGCAATTGAGCCTGTGATTGTGCTTGTCGCATCAACATCAACAACACCTGCACCTGTGATGTTACCTGTAACGCCACCAGCACCAGTCAACTGAAGTGTACCAGAGTTAGCAACCGCGCCTGTAAGAAGGCCTGCACCAACATCCAATGTTGCGCCAGAACCAACTGTTACGTTAGTTGCTGTAATCGCTGCGTTTGAGTCAAGCTTTGTACCTGTACCAGAAACAGCAACGCTGTCTAGGTTAGATGTCCAGCCTGTAGCTTGTGTAAGTGTTTTGCCACCTGAAATAACAACATTGTTAGTTTCACCAGCAATCGCACCAGCAACCGCACCAGTTACAGTGAAGGCTTGTGTTGTTGTGTCAAAAGTAACAGTGTTTGTACCAGTACCAGCTGTACCCAATGTAATTGCTGAGTTAACTGTGTTCTGGAATGTTGCAGATGAATTAAGTGCTGCTGCACCGTTTTCGATCAAAACTGTGCCTGAAGTAACTGTACCTGAGAAAGTTACGCCAGCTGCGTTTTGTACGTTAATATCACCGTTACCAGCAATGTTACCAGCAACAGTTTGTGCTGTTGTAAGACCATCAAGTGTTAAGATTGCTTGACCAACTGCACCATCAGTAAGTGTTAAACCACCTGTGAAAGTTGTTGAAGCACCTGAAATAAGAAGGCTTGCATCGTTTGACGCGTCGTTAGCACCACCAGTAACTGTAACTGCGCCTGTGAAAACGTTTGTCGCACCGTTCAAGTCAACAGTAGCTGTGTTGCCTGTTTGGCCTGTACCAACTGTTGAAATTGCAGTTGTACCGCCAACTGTTGTGTTACCACCAACTGTCAACGCAACAGAAGTGCTACCACCACCTGTTTCAGTGTTACGTACGATCAAGTTACCGCCTGTTGACATCGCACCTGTGATGTTTGCTGCAACGTTACGTGTTGTAGACGCATCCAAGTTATCAACTGTGATGTCTGCTGTGCTTGAACCAGTGAATGAACCGATTGTGAATGCTACGTTGCCTGCGTCACCTGTTGTATCAACAGTCAAGTTACCTGTTGTAGACGTGATCGCACCAGCTGTTGTAACACCTGTTTCTGTTGTGTCAAACCTCAAAGCGTGTGTTGACATGATAACGTTATCACCTGCTGTAGGTGTCGCAACCATACCATTCGCTGCAGTACCCCAGACAGCATCACCTGTCAATGTCAAGTCAGCCGCTTTAGCAGAAGATACGCCTGTCGCGCCAACTGCTACAATGGCCGTACCCGCCAAGAGTAGTTTTTTAACATCTATTTTCATCTGATAAGTTCTCCTTAAGTAGTTTAATCAAATAGAATTTTTTTATAATCTTTAATCAGTGTCCCCACCAATATAGATAGCCCTATAACAAGCCTTGCTATTTCGTGCTCCCCCGAAGTATTTGCACATTTACATAGCGCATATACACAAAAAGCGGACGAATCGGTAATACCAATGCCGAGTTAATTTATACCTTTGGTAATGAATCGTGTAAACCCCCTATTCGGATAATATTGCATAAATTACAACATGTTATGAAAATTTGGACTCTGCGTACAAGGTAAAAATTTAGCCGCAGCGCCTGTAAACACTGCGGCTAAAGTATATATTAGAACGCGCTAAACGCGCAGATTCGGGCTTATTTTTTCTTTTGCAATTCTTTATAAGCCGCACTAAAGCCATTTAGCGAAAGCTGAACTTTAAATTCCTTGCCCATTTGGCTGTAGGTTGCAAGCATAAGTTTATTGCCCTTACGCATTTGATCCATTAGTTCATCCGTCGCATTAATACGACCTAAGCAGCCGCCTGGTGTACAGGTGTGGAAGTTAAAGGCCATTTTTTTGCCCTCATCAACTTGCATCACAACAGGTTTTGCAACCATCAAGCCAAGCGGTAGAACAACAATACCGCCCATTTTATTGTCCGCATCAGGGAAGAACGCAATTTCAACGAAGCGCTGGCCAGTATCTTTCACCATGACCATTTGGAACATTTCGCAATAATCTTTGCCGTTCTCTTCATTTTTCTTACAGCGCACATCCCATGCTTTTTCATCTGCCGCTTGACCAGCAACAGGGAAAAGCATCGTCAAAAGAAGCGCCGAAAACAATGTCATAAAAAAACCGCGCATAATAATAAATCCTTATGTTAGTGTCTTATATATAAAACGCCGCTGTATTTAACAGCATCAGAGCGTTTACGCTTTAATCAAAATTGCTTTTACATGATATTGGTCGGCGCAGCAAGCTAGGCCATTTTTCTACCCACCCCTTACCATGGGTTACGCCGCCAATTTCCGCAAGGGTGATACAACGTGCATCCCCCGCCTGCTGCGCGTAACTCTGGGCAATATTGCGCGGAACGATCTTGTCTTCACCGCCCATAAAATGAATCTGTGGATAGTGCGCAAGCGCCGCCGCACGGCGCGCGGGATTTTGTGAATAAGGCATGAGATCAACATTATGATGACGTGAATGCGCATCAATATCTAAATTGCCCGCGACCGTACGAATAGCCACAACATCATCACGCCCATCCGCAATAAGCAGCGCTAATGTCGCCCCGCCTGAATACCCAACAAGCTCAAGAGACTGCCAGCCACGCTGCGCTTTTATACGGCCTACCAAATCACGATAGGCTGCCACAACATCATCGGCATAACGGTGAGTCGTCCAATATTTACGCGGGCATGGTTCACCAACTTTATCCCATCCAGAATATTGACATGGCCGCGCCAGATAAACACGATCAACCCCAGCGCCATCATCAGCCTCTGCCAAGCGCAGGGCATATGGGTCAATCGGCGTTGGGTTTAAGGACGGCTGCGTTTTACTCAACCAAGCAAGGCCGTCGCCTTCGATATATATACGCCCGACATGCGCATGTATGTTTTGGTCAGCAAAGCTCGTGATATAAAACGGCGCTGCGTGATAAATGTTTTTCACAAATGCGCCATCTTGCGCAATATCTGCCGCGAGATTATCACGAGACGATAATGACGCCGCGCAGCCAGAGAGCAATATAGCGACAGCACAAAAAGAGATGGACGCCTTTACAGCGTCCATTGTCTTTTTCCCCACAGCACACATATTATTTTTTGCCGCGCCCATGCATATCATCCATTATATCCAATGTCGTTGGGTTAAATGGTACCGGCGTTAAATCCACAACAGGTTCTAACTGACCATTCTCTTTATTCGCATGACAATCAAGCGGCAAGGCGATCAAATCAGGCCATTTTTCAACCCAGCCACGTTTAAAATCTGTATCTGGCAATAATGTATGGCGCATACACCAGCTTGGGCCGACAGCTTGCGCAAAATTGTGGTAAAGCTTTATCACATCTGCATGATCATTTTTACCGATGAAGTGATATTGTGGCAGATACGCCATTGTCCCTGCAGAATCAACAGGGTTTAAACCGCCTTCATAATAGGCATCCAGTTGACCTTCACCATATTCCGATGCATCGAGGCGACCCGCAACAGTACGAAGGCCCTCAACATCCATACGCTGCGCCGCCAAGATGGTCGCAACGGATGCGCCGCTGCCGTAACCGTTTAATACAAAGCTATCAACATCATGATAACGACGAATATTATCAAGCGCTGTATTATAAGCATTAATCACGTTTTGAGACACTGGGCCTTCAGCATAATAATGCTTCGCGCATTTATTTGCCGCGCCTTCCGCCATCATCGTATCACGCATATATGAACATGGCGCCGAAAGGTAAACCACATTGCTGTTTTTGTCTTGTGCCGCTAAACGCAGCGCCAATGGATCATGCGGGTCTTTACTGTTTATCGCTGTATGATAAAAACGGTCGCCCGCGCTATGATCATCTTCAATATAAATCTGAACAACCTTCAATGGGTCATGCACACGCTCAAACGCCACCAAATTTGTGCCCTCAAGCGGGATATTACGCTTGATCATGAAGACAGGCATCGCGATGCGGTTAAGCTGCTTTTCCTTTAAATGAACAGTTGTAGACTCACAACCACTCATCGCGCCAAGCGCCACAAGGCTTACGCATACTGCAGATAAAGTTTTGATTCGTTTAGATAAATTTTTGAATGTCATGGTCGGCCAATTACTGAAGATTGTGAACACAATATTGCTTAACCTTAACACGACGCGCCCTAATTGCCTATAGGGTTTTTTGCAAAAATTAAGCGGCGTCTTTTATGGTCAATATTACGGGCACATGATCAGATGGTTTTTCAAGGCCGCGCGGCGCGGTATCAATCACGCAGCTTTCCATACGGTCCGCCACCATCGGCGAAATGAGGAAATGATCAATACGAATACCATGGTTTTTCTGATAAGCCCCCGCCTGATAATCCCAAAAACTATATTGACGTTCTTCCTGATTATTAACGCGGAAGGCATCGACATAGCCCAAATATTCATAGGAACGATACAATGCGCGTGTTGGCGGCAATGTCGCGGCGTCACCTTCCCAGACCTTCGGGTCATGGCAGTCGCGATCTTCAGGAATGACATTATAATCACCCGCAACCAATACATCTAAATCCGCACGGCGCAAATCCTTCATATAACTATGCAGGCGCTCCATCCAGCCGAGTTTATAATCATATTTTTCGGAGCCCACTGGGTTACCATTCGGCAAATAAATATTCACGCAGCGCAGGCCATTAATTTTACAATCAAGGAAACGTGCCTGTTCATCAGCATCGTCACCTGGCAAATGATCACAAACGCGTTCAATCGCATGCTTACTTAGGGTCGCAACACCGTTATAAGCCTTCTGCCCTTTAAATTCGACCTTATAGCCCATCTCCTCAAAAGTGGCAGACGGAAAATCTTCGCCTTTTAATTCCTGTAGCATCAGCACATCAACATCATGGGTTTTCAGCCATGTTGTGACATGATCTAAACGGGTTTTAATTGAATTCACATTCCAAATGGCAATTTTCATACGATCGAACCTCTCATCTGCGCTCATAATAAGGAATGCACAATAAAAAACAACCGCACAAGGTCATTTGTGCGGTTTGTCCAATATTATATTTAAAAGTACGATTTATTACTTTATACGCAAATCAGATGCGCGGGCGACAATTTCAATCTGTTCAGGGCTGCGCTCTAAACCATCGTCTTTATATTCGCCATGATCAAAGAATTTGGCTTTCGCGCCATCACTCATTTCAAGCATTGCTGTGCCTGCCGCAGTATTAAACAATGTTTTACGTGCATGTGACGGGTCAAGTTCAACACTATGGAAGCCCAAAGGCGCACCGACAAGTTCAAATCTTTTCATATTTACCACCTTCTAAAATTACACCTTTATTTATTTGGATATATATACCCCAAAATAAAATGTTATGTCAATTTTAATTATAGTGAAAAAGACGTGCCACAACCGCAAGAGCTATTGGCCTTAGGGTTTTCAATCTGGAACATGCGCCCCATCATATTGTCATTAAATTTAATAACAGACCCATCCATATATTTTAATGATAGCGGGTCAGTGATAATAACCTGATCAAAAATAATGTCGTCATCCGCGGGCGCTGCAGCGTCCCAATCATATTTATACTGGAAACCTGAACAGCCGCCCCCCTCGACCGTGACGCGCAGATGCACTTGTTCATCATCCTTTTCCGCACGAATGCGTAAAACTTCATCAACCGCAGTTTGATCAATAATTAGTTTCATTCCAGTTTTCTGCCTTTCAGCGCCCCATATTATACTCTACCTATTCAATTATATGGATTTTATACCCCAATAATCAAGCATGATGACTTGGCCTTGGCGACAATATCTGCTAATTTCCACATAAATAGAATTAATATATGAAATAAGGCTGCAAAATGACTATGCCCGCTGCTCAAGATAATCTCGCTTACAATTACTGCGCTGTGCCGCTGGCACGCTATGCCTGCCGCCCCGACCAATCACGCGGCCGCATTTTTGACGAATCCGAAAGCCGCCACCGCACATGTTTCCAGCGCGACCGTGACCGCATCATTCATTGTAGCGCCTTCCGCCGCCTGAAATATAAAACACAGGTCTTTGTTTATTACGAAGGTGACGATTACCGCACACGCCTTTCGCACACCATCGAAGTTGCGCAAATTGCGCGCACATTAGCCCGCGCCTTATTGGTGAATGAGGATTTGGCCGAAGCCATCGCCCTTGCCCATGACTTGGGCCACACACCTTTTGCCCACGCCGGTGAAGAAACCCTCAAAAAATGCATGGAAAATCTTGGCGGCTTTGAACATAACGACCAATCACTGCGCGTCCTGACCATGCAGGAAAATAAATACCCTGAATGGCGTGGCCTAAACCTGACATGGGAAACCTTGGAAGGCGTGGCCAAACATAATGGCCCTGTCATCCCGAAAAACTGCGGCAATGATGTCAAACTGCCGACAACTTTGCGCCAAATCCAAAAGATGGTCGACCTTGAAATTGACGGCTTTGCCTCAATTGAAGCACAAATTGCCGCGATTGCAGACGACATCGCCTATAACAACCACGATGTGGAAGACGGCCTTAAAGCCAATATTTTCACATTAGAAGAAATCTGCGCCGCTGTGCCTTTATTTAAAGAGCGCGTGGAAATCGTTAAAAAGAAATACCCATCCATTACACCCCAGATCCTGATTTCAGAATCCATCCGTGACATGATTGGCGTCATGGTTGATGACGTCTTAGCCGAAAGCCTCAAAAACCTTGCAGAGCTTAAACCTCAGCATGTCGATGATGTCCGCAATCACCACAAGGCGATCATCCGTTTTTCAGATGATATGTTCCAAGAATTAAAAATCTTGCGTGCCTTCCTGATGAAAAATATGTATCGCCACCACACGATCCAGCGCATTTGGATCAAAGCGGAAAAGATTATTGGCGATTTATTTGATGTTTATATGAATGATCAACTACTTCTCACCCGCGATATCCAACAACAAATCGAGCAAGTGGAAGATGATCCACATATGCATAAAAAGGCGCGCATTATCGCTGACCATATCGCCAGTATGACGGACCGTAGCGCCACCGCTGAACATGAAGCTATTTTCAACCTATATAAACGTATCTAAGAAGCCATGAAACTAAACGCTATACTCCTTATTGCTGCTGTCGTAATCGTTACCGCCCTTATGTGGTACAGCAACACACAAAAGACGGACACCGTACCAATTATTCGTGGCGATTCTTCACCAATTAAAGAACGCCCAGATGAGCGCGGCGGCATGGATATTGCGCATAGTGACAGCACCATTTACGATTCTATTCGTAATGACAATTCAAAGCAGCGCGTTGAAAATCTATTGGCTGAAAATCACCAAAACAAACCAAAAAGCCGCGAAGAGTTATTTGCAGGCCTAAAAACAGAAAACACATTGCCACCAACGACAGAAGATCTAAACACAGCTGAAGAAGAGCAAGACGTCACCCCTGAATTAAAAGACGATGAGAATGTTGATAACCGCATCGCAGGCAATGTCCCTGTCGATGAGGAAACAGCGATAGAAGCCGAAGAAAAACCTGCCACCCCAGAAAAAACGCAGCACGCGACGCCAACGGCACGCCCTGTAAACAAAGCGGCGGCGCCTGCCACGGCCTCCGCGCCAACTGAAAAGAACGAGTTTAAAAATCTACTTGCGGAAGTTCAGGGTTTGAAAACAACCCCGATTCAAGAACGCAAGCCCACAGCGCCAGCACCCGCGCCAAAAGCAGCGACCACAAACCAGCAAGGCGACCATTACATCCAAATTGGCAGCCTAAGCAGTGAAGACAAAGCCAAAACCCATTGGGCAAACCGCAAAAAAGAATTCGCCGCTGAATTAGGCAATTTACAATTACGCATCGAAAATGTTGAGATCCCGAATAAGGGGACATATTACCGTGTGCAAGCAGGCAAAGTGAGCAAAGCTTATGGCGCTGAAATATGCAGTAAAATCAACGCAAAATACGCGCAAAGCTGCATTGTGAAGTAAATTTATTTTAGACCATGCTTATAAAGCAATTCTTAAGCTTTTTAATCATATAATAATGCATTGATTAACTCTATTTTATATAAAGCATTATATTATGAAAGACATGGCAAACGAAGAACTCCTGAGCGCGATTAAAGAATTATCACAACGTTTCGAGACATTTGAAACGTTCACTAAGCGCCGTTTTGACGAAATTTCGATGGAAGTCAACGCAACATCACAGTTGATGGATATGGCCGAAGAAGGTATATCCACACGATTTGGCGAAATCCTCGACCTACTCGGCGCGATATCCTTCCATGGTGATGGGCAAACCGCCGCCAATGCAGGTGTTGAACTTGATGCCGTCATCAGCATCACCGAAAATGCCGCCAACCGTATTTTGGATGCCGCCGACCGCATCGCAAGCAAGCTAGAGGAATCAAACCTTATTGCCGATAGCCATAGCGCACAGGCCGCGGCCTCAATCAGCGAAGATATCAATGAAATTCTTATGGCCTGTACCTTCCAAGATTTAACAGGTCAGCGTATTCGTACAACGATCGAAAACCTTAAAGCGGTTGAAGATCGTCTTTCAAACACACTTGATCGCATCGGCCTTGGTAAAGCCCATAAAGAGACCGAAGAACATATCCGCGAAAAAGTCCACAAAGCGCATGAAGTAAACGATCAGTCTGCAATTGATGCATTATTTGATTAACCCCCTTCACAAATGCGTGCGAGAGGGTTATTTTATTAGCTGTATGTGAATCAGGAACAAGAACAAGGTTTTAAGAACTATGGCTCAGTTTACACTGCCTAAAAATTCAAAAATCACAAAAGGCCATAAATTCAACGCCCCAGAAGGCGCGGAAGATGTTAAAAATTTCCGCATTTACCGTTGGGACCCTGACCGCGATGAAACACCGCGTATGGATGAATATGAAGTTGACACCAAAGACTGTGGTCCTATGGTGCTTGATGCCCTGATCAAAATTAAAAATGAAGTCGACAGTACACTCACCTTCCGCCGCTCTTGCCGCGAAGGGATTTGTGGTTCATGTGCGATGAATATTGATGGCACAAACACACTTGCCTGCCTAAAGCCGATTGATGAAGTCAAAGGCGATGTTAAAATCACGCCGCTACCACATATGCCTGTGGTAAAAGACCTTGTGCCTGACCTAAACCATGTTTACGCACAATATGAATCCATCGAACCATGGCTAAAAAGCGATACACCAAATCCAGAAAAAGAGCGCCTACAAAGCGCGCATGATGCAGACCTATTAAATGGTGATGATGGCCACGGCCCTGCGGCATGTATTTTATGTTTCTGCTGTTCAACATCCTGCCCAAGTTATTGGTGGAATGGTGACCGCTTCCTCGGCCCTGCGATTTTGATGCAAGCTTACCGTTGGATCGTCGATTCACGTGATGACGCCACAGGCGAACGTCTTGACCAATTGGAAGACCCATTCCGTCTTTACCGTTGTCACACAATTATGAATTGTACCAAGACTTGCCCGAAAGGCTTAAATCCGGCCAAATCGATCGCCGAAATCAAGAAATTGATGGTCGCGCGTCAAGCCTAAACGCAATTATTCGTTGATCATCAGCGAAAGCATGAGTTTTATCTTGCTTTCGCATATGCTCCTTATATATAAACAACAACTATAACAGTAACAAAATAAGATATTAATGCTATGGCAAAAGAAGACCTAATTGAATTCAAAGGCACTGTAACTGAAGTGCTTCCAAACGCAATGTTCCGTGTGAAGTTGGAAAACGACCACGAAGTATTGGCACACACAGCCGGTAAAATGCGTAAAAACCGTATCCGTGTTCTTCAAGGCGACACAGTTGTTGTTGAAATGACACCTTATGACCTAACAAAAGGTCGTATCATCTTCCGCGAGAAGTAAAATATTTCCCGATAGGCAAGGTTAAGCGAAAGGCCCGCGTCATGCATGCAGCAGATTCAAAGCTTATTCTTGCCTCAGCCTCCCCGCGCAGGCTCGACCTTCTCAAACAAATCCATATCACGCCTGCAGATATTTTACCTGCAGATATTGACGAAACGCCCCTCAAAGGCGAACGTCCAGAAGCCCTTGCCCTGCGCCTTGCCACAAGCAAAGCCCAAGCTGTGCAGCACGCGCTCTCTTCGACTGACCATGACGGCGCATTCATCCTTGCCGCGGACACCGTTGTCGCCCAAGGCCAAAAGGAAATGGGCAAGCCAGTCGATGCAAATGAAGCACGCAAATTTTTAAAAATCATGTCAGGCAAACGCCATGTCGTCCTTGGCGGCATCGCGATCATTGCGCCAGATGGGCGTATATCCAGTAAAGTCGTCAAAACCACTGTGCAATTCAAACGCCTTACAGCGCAGGAAATCGAGCTCTATATCGAAAGCGGTGAATGGGATGGCAAAGCCGGCGGCTATGCAATACAAGGGCTAGCCTCAGCTTTCGTGAAATCCATCAACGGCTCATATAGCAATATTGTTGGCTTATCCCTTTATGAAACACGCAACATGTTAATTGGCCTTGGCTATCAGGGCTAAGCGGATTTATAATATCCCTCATGGAAATATTGGTTGATACCATTAATGATTCGCTCTGCGCCGTGGCCTTAAACAAGAATCACGGCCTTGAGGCTTTGGAGCTTGATCCTGAATTTGAACAAATCCGTCATGGCACAATCTATATGGGCCGCGTTGAGCGTATTGACGCCAATGACAATACCGCCTTTATCGACCTTGGCCGCGGCCTTTTGGGGTATCTCAACGCCAAAGACGCGCGCCATTTAGGAAAAAAAACCGATAAAGCCCTCCCTAAATGGCTAAATGCTGGTGACCTTGTCATCGTACAGGCGCAAGATGGCTTTATTTCGCCGCGCATTGGCACATATGAGGCCTATGAAGATAAAAATGTCCGCCTGACGATGGACATCACCCTGCACGGCCGTTTCATGCTTTATGCGCCATTCCGCAAAGAAAATAAAATATCCCGCCGTATCAGCGACCGTAAACTTTGCCATCAGCTTGAAGAAATGATGGATAAAGAAGATATGCATGGCGTGATTTTGCGCGCGGCAAGCAATATGATCCAAAACGACATGCTGCGCCGTGAATATAAATTACTTTCAAATGTCTGGCAGGCATTGCTTAAAACCCTACCGCTTGAAAATAACGCCGCGCCGCTTTTGGCAGGGCCTGATGCGATTATGCGCATTTTATCCAACCATGCGATGAACACCATTGAACGCATCGAAGTTTGCGGCGATGATTTATTTGACCACACACAAACCTGGTGCATGCAATTTGCCCCCGATTTAGTCAATAAAGTCATACATAGCCAAATTGAAGAAGATTTAGACGATTCTGAACGCTTGCTTGAATTTCGCGGTGTCCTCACCCCGATTGAGGATTTATACCGCCCCTATGCCGTACTTGAAAACGGCGCGTCGATCATCATCGAAGAAACATCGGCCCTAACCGCTATTGACGTCAACCGTGGCGGTGCACGTGGGTCTAGGCTTGAAATTAACATCACCTGCGCCAAAGAAATCTTACGCCAAATTCGTCTGCGTAATTTAAGCGGCATTATTATGATCGATTTCCTCAAACTCGCGAATGAGGCAGAGCGCAAAGATTTAACCAATGCCATGAAAAAATATGCGGCAGATGACCCTTATACCGTGCAAGTCCACGGCCTAACTAAGCTTGGTTTGATGGAAGTCAGCCGCGCCCGCCGCACCCCGCCGCTATCTGAGAAACTAGATAGCGTCATTAATCTATAATCCCACATATATTAGCTTCACCAAATGTGACAAAAATATGACAAACATCGCCGTAATTTTTGTCACAATTATATGAGAATATGATTATATAGAGAGAACTAACGATAAGAATATTTTAGGGAACTAAACTGAATTTATCTATCTCCTCTTAGAATACCAGCAAATTAAATACCAGCTTTATAACCGCTGATCCAATGCCCCCGGATCAGCGGTTTTGCTTTTGCGCGCTTTTATTTCGCTCCCCTGCCGTCATCCCGAGCGTAGCCGAGGGATCTTAAATGTATCTAGAGCCAGAGATCCCTCGGC
>JASBUS010000046.1 GCA_030147745.1 Alphaproteobacteria bacterium | reverse complement strand
GCCACTTGTTGACCTTGGTGAAGGCATCTTCGCTAAGGCGGAATTTCTTAACCCTAGTGGTTCGGTTAAAGACCGTATGGCGCTTTACATCATCGAACAAGCGGAGAAAAATGGCCTCTTAAAGCCTGGCTACACTATCGTGGAATCGACATCTGGTAACACAGGCAATGCGCTTTCGATGATCGCCGCAGCTAAGGGTTATAAAATGATTGTGTTGATGCCGAATGGTTATACCCATGAACGCAGCAATATATCCAAGCTTTATGGCGCAGAATTACGCCTTGTTGGGGATTTCCATGTGAACCAAGCGCGCGCCGAAGCGATTGAACTTGGGCAGCAAGATGGGTATTTCTGCCCACAGCAATTCGATAATGAATTAAACGTAGAAGAAAACAAAAACTGGCTCGGCAAAGAAGTCATTGCGCAGCTCGACGAAAAAGGCATAAAGATTGACGCCATCGTCCAAGGCGTTGGTACAGGCGGCACATTGATTGGTAACGCCCTAGCCCTCAAAGAATGGCATAATCCTGAGCTTAAAGTCTTCGCGATGGAGCCAAGCGAGTCCCGCACGATTGAATGCTGCATCACCGCTTGCCACAATATCGAAGGCATTTCAGATGGCTTTATTCCAACCATCTATGAACGCCATAAACATGTCGTGGATGAAGTCATCAATATTGATAGTGAAAAAGCGATTGATACCGCGATGGAGTTTTGCGACAAGCGCGGCCTAATGGTCGGCCCAAGCAGCGGCGCAAATTATCTCGCCGCCCTTGAAATCAAACGTCGTCACCCACATATCAAAAATATTTTGACCTTCATGTGTGACCGCGGGGAGAAATATCTCTCTCTGTATGCGCAGCGAAAGTAATCCCTATTTCATCCCTAGCATACTCAAGGGATCTTGAATATATGCTAGCGACAAAGATCTCTCCGCTTCGGTCGAAATGACGGTTGAGGCTTTTAGGAAAGCGCAGCTTCTTTCATTGCTATCGCGACTTTTTTGCGGAGGGATTCGCTGACTTGGTCATTCTCAAGGAATGAGAAAAGCGTTTCGAGGTTTTTCTTGCGATCGATAGGAACGGTCTCGTCCTCTATCAAATTTTTCTCACCGAAGAAGAGTTTATTTACATCCTCTTCCCTTTGCGGCAACGCTTTGCGCGCGACTTCAAGGATTTTAGGATCAATATTTTGTCGGGTCTTGCGGATCATCGCAAGTGCGGCGGCACGGACTGCTGGCGTTTGCTTTTTGGCCTTTGGTGGTTCACTCGAACCATCGCTTGATTTATTTTTGCTCGGGGGAACATACACACGTCTTGCCATTACTCACCAACTTCTTTAAATCTATAGTACCTTATATATCCTGAAGCAAAGAGCTGAAGAAAAGATTAACTCATAATGTATAATTTATACCGCATCTTCGCGCGCATTACTGCGCCGATCATATTGAAGCGCCGATTAAAGGCTGGCAAGGAAGACCAGAGCCGCGTGAAAGAGCGTATGGGTCAGGCCGCACAGCCACGTCCAAATGGCACGCTGATCTGGATGCATGGAGCGAGTGCAGGCGAAGTCACATCGCTTTTGACGCTTGCCAAGAAAATCCTTAAAAACGCCCCAAACACAAATGTCCTGATTACTTCAGGCACCAAAACATCAGCGAATATAATTGCACAGCGCCAAATGGATGGCGTTATTCACCAATATATTCCGATGGATCATCCGGCTTGGGTTGACCGTTTCCTCGACCATTGGGTGCCAGATGCGGCAATACTGGCGGAATCAGAATTATGGCCGAATTTATTGATGGGCATTAAAGCTCGTCAAATTCCTGCCGCCTTAGTTAATGCGCGCTTATCACCAAAGTCATTCGAACGTTGGTCGAAACTGAATAAATTTGCACTTAGCATGCTTGAGAGTTTTAGTGTGATTTTGACACAGAGCGAACAAGACCAACGCTATTTTAAAGCGCTCGGCCACCACAATGTCATTGCAGCAGGCAATATCAAATATAGTGCCCCGCCGCTACCTGCTAATGAAGTTGAACTCACGCGCCTTAAAGATAAATTTAAAGGCCGCCCAATATGGGTTTATGCCAGCACGCATGCGGATGAGGAATCGATTGCTTGCCGTATACATGCCGCACTAAAGGACACCGTGCCCAATTTACTGACCGTTATTGTCCCGCGCCACCCTGAACGCCGCGATGAAATTGCCGCAACTTGTGATAAGGCCATGGGCGCGCCAGTCTTGTTCCGCTCCGCCATGAGTAAGCCGCCTGAGAATACCGAGATCTATATTGCCGATACAATGGGTGAGTTAGGTTTATTCTATCGCTTGGCGGATATTGCGGTTATTGGCCGCACATTCAGCAAGGATGGCGGCGGCGGCCATAACCCACTCGAGGCTGCACAGCTGGGCTGCGTCACACTCTACGGACCGTTATTCCAGAACCTCAAAGATATCTTTAATGATATGCAGGCACATGGCGCCGCGCAGATTGTCCGCACAGAAGAAGAGCTGACGAATGAGCTTCGCGCCCTCTTCCTTGATCCTGAACAGCAAAAGCAGCGTCAGGATGCCGCGCTCCATTACATTAAAAGCAAGGCGGATATTCTTGAGCATACCTACCAAGAAATTCTACGCATATTGCCAGAATCAATTAAGGGAGCACCATAAACATGCCGTTTAAAACGCCTGCTTATTGGTATCAGCCACAACAAGATATAAAAGCCAAAATATTGCGCCCAATCGCTGCGATTTATGGTGCGATTAATGGTGCGCGCATGAAAAAGCGCCCAAGCTATGCCTCCGCGCAAGCCAAAGTCATCTGTATAGGCAATTTAACGGCAGGTGGCGGCGGCAAGACGCCCACAGCCATTGCGATTAGCCAATTGCTCGGGCGTGACCACAGTGTGTTTCTGACGCGCGGCTATGGACGAAAATCAAATCAAGCCGATATTGTGACAACTGATCATAGCGTTGATGACGCAGGTGATGAAGCATTGCTGCTTGCACGCCACCGCCCAACGATTATTTCAGCAGACCGCATTAACGGCGCTAAACTGGCGGAGCAGCATGGCGCAAAGCTGATCATCATGGATGATGGACTGCAAAACCCATATTTATATAAAGATCTGCGCCTCTGTGTCATTGATGGCCCACGCGGTTTTGGCAATATGCATTGTATTCCCGCTGGGCCGCTACGCCAGCCGCTTGAAATTGGTTTAACGCAAGTTGATGCCTTTATCATCATTGGTGATACATCACAAAGCACGATTCGCCTATTACCAAAATCTTTACCCGTATTTAAGGCGCAGCTTGTCCCGCAAATTGATAAACTGCCAGAGAATTTTAGAACCATTCCCTATACGGCCTTTTGCGGTATTGCGCAGCCAGAGAAGTTTAAAGAGAGCCTAAAGGAAATTGGTATTAAAACGTTGAGCGTTGAACCATTTGCTGATCATTATAATTTCACAGTGGCAGAGCTTCAGAATTTATACAACAAAGCCAAGGCACAAGGCGGCCGATTGATCACGACCGAAAAAGACTTCGTTCGCATCCCTGATGGGCCATGGAAAGACTTGCTTGACGTATTGCCTGTAATATTGGATTTTGAAGATGCGCTTGCCGTGAAGCAGTTTATTGATCAGCATTTATCTAGTGACGTGTAATGAAAAAAATTAAATATCTATTTGAAGCCTTTTTACTAAGCGTCATGGTGTTGATTTTCAAACTCATGCCCCCTGAACTCGCAAGCGACATCGGCGCAAAAATAGCACTAAAAATTGGCGTTAAAACAGGCGCATCACGCACTGCGCTCAGCAATATTGCGGCATCTTTTCCTGACCTAGACGCAAAGGCACATGAGAAAATCTTGTTATCCATGTGGGATAACCTCGGGCGCGTTATTGCTGAATATGCGCATTTACCCGTGCTCTGTGACAATTACTGCGAAATTGAAAATAGCGAGATCCTTAGTGACCTTGCCGAAAAGCAAAGCCCTGCATTATTAATTGGTATGCACCAAGCGAATTGGGAAGTCGCCGCCATGTCTTTACGCCGCTTTCCGGGTCTAAATGTGGGTGCCGTCTACCGCGCACCAAACAACCCATATGCTGATAGCATTTTACAGGCGCTGCGTGATTACAAGAAAGGCGAGCCATCCTTCGCTAAATCAACACGCGGCATGCGTGATATGATAGCCCATTTAAAAAACAACGGGCAAATCGGCCTATTGATTGACCAAAAATATAATGAAGGCACAGAAGCCTTGTTTTTTGGTCGCCCTGCCATGACCAGTACAGCCTATATCGAACTCGCACGTAAATTTGATTGCCCGATTATTCCTGTGCAAATGGAGCGTATGGAAAGCTGCTTCTTTAAAATGACTATCCACCCACCGCTTGAAATCAACCTCAACGTACCAGATGAAGCCCTCGCCGACACCCATAAAATGATTGAAAGCTGGATTAGCGCTAAACCAGGTGAATGGCTCTGGGTACATAAGCGTTGGAAGAAGTGATTATTTAAGGAATGTCATCCCGAGCGCAGCCGAGGGATCTCAGGCCCAGTCCTCTGACAAATCGCGCCATTCTGCGTTTTGCGCTTCAACCAGTGCGTTTTTCTTTGCTCTATTCCAGTTTTTGATTTGCTTTTCTCTCGCAATCGCGTTTTCAGGATCAGAAAACACTTCGAAATATACAAGTTTGGAAATATTGTATTTACTTGTAAAACCTTCAATTAATTTATTCTGATGCTCATAAATTCGGCGCACCAAATCACTTGTCACGCCCACATATAGAATAGATGAAGTTTTGTTTGTAATAAAATAAACGTAATATTGTTTAAACATTCGCACCCCGAGCAGAGATCCCTCGGCTACGCTCGGGATGACAATTTAGGAATTAAGCGTTTGCATCACAGAATGCTTTATACGCTGCTTCGTCCATCAAGTCAGTTAGGTCGTAGGCGCTATTCATGCGGATTTTTACGATCCAGCCTGTCGACATATCTTCTTTGACTTGCTCTGGGTTATCTGGCAACGCATCGTTGACTTCAACAATTTCACCGCCGACTGGCGTATAGACTTCAGCCGCGGCTTTAACTGATTCAATCACGGCAAAATCAGCGCCTTTGTCAAAAGTTGCACCGACATCTGGCAATTCAACGAACACCAAATCGCCCAGCGCTTCGCCCGCATGTTTCGTAATACCAATCCAAACAATATCACCGTCAATTTTGATTTCTTCGTGATCTTTTGTGTATTTAATTTCGCTCATTTCTTATGCAGCCTTTCCTGTATTATTCGTTGCGGTCTTCGCTGACTTCGTTTTCGCTTCAACAAACGGCAATTTCGCAATAACCGCCTTTAATTTACGTCCACGAACATCTAAAAACACTTCTGTATCCGCCGCGCTATATTCCGATAAAACATAGCCCATGGCAATCGCTTTATTTAGGGATGGACTATGCCCCCCACTGGTTAATGCACCAATCTCCGCGCCATCTGCATTCAGGATTTTAACGCCTTCACGGGCGATACCTTTATCGATCAAGGCTAATGCCACACGCTTACGTGATACGCCCTTCTCGACATGCGCTGCAACAACTTCACCGCCGATATAATCTGCATCACGTTTACGAACGACCCATGACAAGTCCGCTTCAATTGGTGACGTTGTGGCATCTATATCATGTCCATAGAGTGGATAGCCCATTTCAAGGCGGAGCGAGTCGCGCGCAGCTAACCCACATGGGACAACACCATATTCATCAATCAAACGATTCCACAAAGGTAATGCCTCTTTTTCGAGTACGGAAATTTCAAATCCATCTTCACCGGTGTAACCAAGACGCGATACCCAGACATCTCCATAATGGGTCATACGCATATAGCCAAGCGTCGATAGATCTTCGCCCAGCGCTTTAGATAATATCTCTTCCGCCTTTGGGCCTTGTAGCGCTATAAGGGCACGTTCATCATAACATGTAAGGGTTATCCCCTCTGGTAGGTGGCTTTCTATCCACGCGATGTCTTTTTCCTTACAGCCTGCATTAATAACCGCAAAGCAATGATCATCAGCAAGCTTTGTGATAATCAAATCATCGACAATGCCGCCCGCTTCATTTGTTAGCACGGTATATTTAGCCATACCCAGCGCCGCTTTATCAAAAGCAGATGGTGTGATGGTTTCAATGAAGTTAATTACCCCTTCACCCTTTAAGGCAATTTGTCCCATATGGGATACATCAAATAAGCCCGCATTTTCACGTACGGCTTTATGTTCTGCCAATACACCAGCCTCGTAATAAAATGGCATAGTATATCCAGCGAATTCCCCCATACTTTTGGCATTGGCCTGATGATATGGGTATAGCGCAGTTTGCTTATCCATCGTCCCTACACTCCTTGTTGTTTATTGTTATAGTTTTAAAGCTTACGCGGTTGACCGCCACGACCAACGCTACGAAGGCGACGTGCGCGTGCAAGTTCGTTTTCAATGCCTTCTAACCCTGCGGCAAGTTCTTCATTCACATGCCCACCTTGGATAAAGCCTTTTTCAGGGATAATACCAAGACGCTGTGCAATTTCTTGATAGCCTTCGATAAGGACAGTATTCTCCACATTCAGGCGGTCACGCCCTAAACGGTCATCGGTATGTATATCCCATATACGGCAATTATCCGGAGAGATCTCATCTGCGAGGAGCAAATAGACTTCACCATATTCACCAAAGATACGTCCGAATTCGATTGTGAAGTCAACAAGACGCATATTCACACCGCACATCATTCCATTCAGAAAGTCATTGATGCGTGAAGACATGTAAATGATATCTTCTAATTCAAATGGGTCGACGATACCACGCTCAATCGCGTGATAGTCATTAATCAATAAACGCTTACCGTTATCATGCTTGGCATATAATTCAAAAACAGGCTGATTGAGGATAGTGCCTTCCTCAACATTTAAACGCTCACAGAGCTTACCTGCGGCTACGTTACGTACCATTACTTCCATACCGATTACTTCGACACGGCGGACAAGCTGTTCACGCATATTAACTTGCTTAATAAAGTGAGTTGGTACGCCGACTTCTTCGATACGTGTCATGATATGGGCGGATATACGGTTGGTTAATACCCCTTTACCCGAAATGGTCTGCATTTTTTTGCTCACAGGCACAACGATATCATCTTTGAAATAGACGATGCAGTTATTCGGATCATCTGCCTCGTAAACCGTTTTAGTTAAACCATCACTAATTACGTTTCTGCGTGCCATATATATACGCCCCAACTCTTATCTAGCTATAAAAAATATGCGCTTATAATAGCTCCCGCGAAAGGCAATGAAAAGTCTATAACAGAATAATGCAAATTTTGCGCACGTAAGACTGTATTATTTAGACATTTTTTACTATTATCCTATGTAATAGATTATCTATGACGGTGCAAAGTCACCGGATTGTTAACGTATATGATTAAGGATGATATATACCATGAGTATTGAAGACCGCAAAAAGGCATTTGAAGATAAATTTGCACATGATGCAGAACTGCACTTCAAGGTCGAAGCGCGCACATGTAAATTGTTTGGACTATGGGTAGCCAATGAAATCGGCTTAGATGCAGATACAGCAAAAAGCTATGCCGCAGATGTAATTGCCGCGAATCTAGAAGAAGCTGGTTACGATGATGTCATCCGTAAAGTTCGCCCAGACATTGATGCCAAAGGCCTAGACCTTTCAGATCATGTATTGGAAGTAAAACTAGAAGAATTCGAAGCGCAAGCTAAAGAACAGCTAATGAATGAAGTTGCCTAAGCTTCTTTAGCCTTAGCTGACTGATTTAAGACAATAAAAATCCCCCGAATGCTTATAGCGCACTCTGGGGGTTTTTTGTTTTCCTATTCAACTCGCTGTGCGTCCTGGCACCGCAGGACAAATTTCACGCTATACCAAAAAATAGGACATGCAGAGTCTTTCTTTATTTTTGGATATAGCTATCTTGTGGATAACTTCGCATTTTTTTCAAGAAAGCGGTTTAATTGCGGCGTATAACCTTATACAACTCGCCCACGCGAATGTTCTGCTGCGGTGCAATCAAACCATTCAGGACTTTAAAATACTCCGTGTAATATTTCCCGAATATCTTTTCCTGACCTTTGGCAAGCCCTTGGATGCTATCCCCCTGCTGCGCCATAACTAGGCCGATTGTATCGCCTGAGCCACCATCCGTCTTATTGATGCGTTGGAAGCTAAACGCCATATCCTTATAGCCTTGCTCAACTGCTGCCGCGATTCCTTGTGGCATAGCAATTTGGAAGCGGATAAAGGTTTTCGGCGCCCATTGTATCGCGACTAAACGAATCTGTGCCGCGCGCCCGTTTAAATGCCCGGGGAAAACAGCCGTCGCTGCCGATAGGCCATTAATAGTTATCGGTTCAACAATCTGTAATGGTTCTTGTTCCATCCATACGGACTGAATATACGCGGCTGGTGAAACATCCAACTTAGATGCAGCCATATCCATGACGGCGACACCTTGGCTTGTTGTGTCCTTAGGTGAGATCACAACCTCACTAGGGCGGTTCACGATAGATGCAAAAATCGGCACGTTAAACTTAAAGCCAATTTCAGGGTGGATGAATGCGCCATCACGTTCATAACCCTGCGCAGATGAACTCCCCCATGCAAGCCCCATGATTTTCTTCATATAGTCATTCTTGTTTACGGTCATTTGGTTTGCTGGATATTTACGCGCTTCGGCGTTGGTGTTTGTCACACGTTCCTGTGTTAATGGGTGGGTTGAAAAGTAATTTAGCCCCTGTGTGCCCGATTGCCCTGCGACTTTTGCTTCTAATTCTGAATATGCACCAAGGCTTTTTAAGAAGCGGTTCATAGCAGACGGGTCATACCCCGCACGGTGCAAATAACGCACACCAAGCATATCGGCTTCATTTTCTTGTGAACGTGAATAGCTGCTCAAATAAAGGTTTTTACCAATATTGGCGGCACGCGCGACATCTGGACTATCTAATGCGGCGCCAATTATCGCCGCGCCGAGTGATGTGACCACGCCGTGGGAATAACGCTCTGCACTATGGCGGCCAGTGATGTGGCCAATTTCGTGCCCGATAACCGCCGCTAGTTCAGCTTCGTCATTCGCAAGCGCCAAGATACCGCGCGTGATGTAAATATAACCACCCGGTATCGCGAACGCGTTTGCCTCAGGCGAATCAAGTAGGAAGAATTTATATTGCACATCAGGGCGTTCAGTATCTTGCGCCAATTTCTGTCCAATCTTCGTGACGTAATCGGTTAGCGCTTTATCTTTAACCAATCCACCAAACTGCTTTAACACTTTCTGATGCTCTTCTGCGCCGACTTTATTTTCCTGCTGCGGTGACATGAAAGACGCGAATTGTCGCTGCCCTGTTGCCGGATTGGTTGAACAGGCTGATAAAATCATGCTAAAGCATGTAAGCAAGACAACTGCAAAATTATTACGAACAAAGGTTTTATACACTATGCGGGGCATATTCATCTTCCTAACATATGTGGTCATTACGGTCATAGGCGCCAATATTATAGAATTGGGATACTATAATAAATATGTTTTTGCGCAAGGCCTTCAACACGCTGTGGTTGACGCAAAACAAGAAAGCGCCGTTGATAAAGCAACAAAAGAAGAAGAAAAAAAGCCCGAATCCTTTGAAACATATGCACCAATCAGCAAAATAAAACGCGAAACGCTTGAACATGATTTAAAGCATCTAAAAACTGTGACGTATAAGCAAGCGATAGATTCGCAGCGCTTCTTAACGACTGAGGGCGACATTGTCTATCTAGAGGGTTTATATATTCCTGATGTTCAAGATAACGATGTCAAAACTATGGCTTTTTTAAATACGCATTTAAAGGACAAGAAAATTGACCTTTATGTCTGTAGTGAACGCGACTGTAAACAAAATGACCGGCTAGGCGATATCCGCGCCCATTGTGTTACACAAGATAATCACATCTGGATACAAAGCTTGTTACTTCACAGCGGTTTTGCACAAATGCGCATCCGTAAAGACTGGCCATTTCTAATTGATGCATTACATGCCGCAGAACAAAAAGCCGCCGCAGATAAAAGCGGCCTGTGGGCAGATGACAGTTTCATTATTATGGATGCCCAAAAGATAGATGACGCGCATCGCGGTTTTTCAATTGTCGAAGGCCGTGTGTATTCCGTCGCGATGGTTTCCAACAAAGTCTATTTAAATTTTGCGGATAACTGGCGTAAAGATTTCACAATCGTCATTCCATCTGAAGTTCGCCGTGATTTTTCCAAACATGCGATTGATGTAATGGCGAGCGGCGGCAAGAATGTCCGCGTGCGTGGCTGGGTTGATTATTATAACGGCCCAACTATTGAAATTGACCATATAGCGCAAATCGAATGGCTTGATGATAAAGACATTGAAAAACAATAAATAAATCTTTTCGAAATGGCAGAACATGGTAAACTATCCGCCATGCAAAGCTTGCTTGATTTATATCCTGCGATTGATCCATATGCGTCTGGCTTTTTACAAGTTAGCGACC
>JASBUS010000043.1 GCA_030147745.1 Alphaproteobacteria bacterium | reverse complement strand
TGCTGCCGCGTTTTTACGATGTTAAAGGTGGCGCAATTTCAATTAATGGCCAAAATATCAAGGATATGAGCCTTGAGTCTTTACGTCGTCATATCGCTTTGGTGTCGCAAGATGTCTTTATATTTGATGATACGGTTGCGCGAAACATCGCTTACGGCCTAGATGGTATTGGTCAAGACAAGATAGAAGAGGCTGCAAAAGAAGCCGCAATTCATGATTTCATTATGACGCTGCCTGAAGGCTATAATACGCAGCTTGGTGAGCACGGCACACGCTTATCTGGCGGGCAAAAGCAGCGTATATCCATCGCGCGCGCGCTGTTAAAGCGTTCACCAATCTTGTTATTGGACGAAGCGACATCTGCCTTGGATAACGATTCAGAGAAGCAAATTCAAAAAACCCTAAACCAAATCCAAAAGGGCCGCACAACCTTAATCATTGCCCATAGGCTTTCGACCATTAAAGATGCCGATTTGATTGTTTATATTGATAAAGGCCAAATCATCCAAAAGGGTACGCATGAAGAGCTTATGAATAGCGACGGCCCATATAAGGCTTTATATAGCGGCTATTCTGAACATTAAGGGCAGGGCGCATGACACGGGGGAATATAGCTAGATTGTTTACAAATTTATTGGTCATTTGCGTCGTTATCTATTTTAGCCTCATCGCGCTAATGTATTTCACGCAGCGCAAAATGATGTATTTTCCCATAGGCATAAATGCTGCGCCAGCTGATGTTGTTGAATTCCATGCGACCAAACTCGCTGGGCGTGATTATGCGCCAACAGGTTGGTTTATCATGCCTGAGAGTAAAGATGATACCATTATTATTCATTTTCATGGCAATGGCGGCAATTTAGCGTCACGTTATTGGGAATTTAAGTCGCTCGCTGATCATGGCTATGGCTTATTATTCGCTGAATATACAGGCTATAATGGCAATGCAGGGAAACCAACAAAGACTGATCTTTTGTTAGATGCGGATGGCTATTATCAAGCGCTAATTGCGCAGGGCTATAACGTCGATAATATCGCGGTTATTGGCGAGTCGATTGGCAGCGGCCCAGCGAGCTATATCGCAGGTAAATACAATATATCAGCGCTTATATTACAAGTTCCATATGATTCATTACTTGCTGTCGTCAAAGATAAATACCCATTCATTATTGGGATTGAATATCTATTGAAGGATAATTTTGACAATATTGCATCATTGCAAAATTATCAAGGGCGAAGCCTAATTATGCTGGCAGAACATGATGAAGTTGTTCCTTTTGCGCGCGGCCTAAATTTATATGAGGCTTTGGAGGAGCCAAAGATGCTCCACGTTTTTAAAGGGGCGCGTCATGTGGATTTTTATGACAGCAATCATCTAGACATTATATTAGATTTCTTGAATGATCGATAAATTTTTACATAATAAATTTGCATGTAATTCAAATGATTAGTCACCCTTGCTTGCCGCAATGCAAAAAAAATGTTGAAATTAAAATTAAACAGGCGCATATTGCGCTCAACTCTATATAGGGTGTTAAATCTTATATTAGAGCGGTGTGTATAGCCGTTAGGTTTGATTTTCGTATAGAAAGTTAGTTTTAACGGCTAAAATTACAAATAAAAACAAAAGAAAGATGTAACAATGCCTTGTAGAAATGCAATGATTACGGATGTTATTTTCTGCCGTCCAAATGATAGCGTTAAAGATGTTATGGCGCTTATGGAAGAGAACAGAATTCGTCACGTACCAATCATTGATGAAGAAAATGTTCTTGTTGGTATGTTTGGCTATAGCCACCTACTAAAGGACCTTTTGCCGGTTTCTGTTAAGATGGAAGACGGCTTACAACGATTAAACTTCGTTGTTGGCGCAGCGCCAGGTGTGGCGAAGCGTTTACGCAAAATTTTCCCTAACCCTGTTTCTCAACACTGCTTTAAAGATGTTGTCGTTGTATCTCCTGATACACCAACATGGGAAGCAACACGCTTGATCGTTAAATACGGTAGCCCTCTACCAGTATTGGAAGAGAACACAGGTAAATTTGTCGGCTTGATTTCAGAGCAGTCTTTGTTCAGCGAACTTCTAGAAGTTTTAGAAGATGTTGAAAAAGAAGAAGCGGAAGAAGCCTTGAACAGTAAAGCCTAAGGCTTTCAAACATATAGAATTATCCGAGTATAACATGTCTACTAATCATGAATTTATGGTCCCAGAGGCAATAATGGGTGTTAGCCCTATGATTGCTGCTTGTGCGGTCCTTTTAGTTGTGTATTTTTTCATTATCACTGAGAAAATCCACCAAACAATTATTGCACTTCTTGGCGCTGTTGCAATGATTTACCTAGGTCTTTTAAACCAAGAACTTGCCGTTGAGGGTATTGATTTTAATACAATCTTCCTTCTTATTGGTATGATGGTTCTGGTCGGTATTATGCAGCGCTCAGGCGTCTTCCAATTTGTGGCGATTGTCTCCGCAAAGACGGTTAAGGCTAATCCGCGTGCATTATTGATTGTTTTGTCACTTATCACGGCTGTATTCTCAGCTTTGCTTGATAACGTAACAACAGTTATGTTGATTGTACCGATCACATTGCTCTTAACAGAACAGTTGAAGTTAAATCCATATCCATTTCTTTTTTCACAGATTTTCTTCTCAAACGTTGGTGGTACAGCGACACTTATTGGTGACCCGCCAAATATTTTGATTGGCTCTGCGGTTGGTTATGGCTTTATGGATTTCGTCTATAATGTTGGTCCGCCTGCATTCTTTATCAGTATTTTCTTGTTCTTTTTCTTTGACATCCTTTGGGGTCGCAAGATGACAACATCAATGCGCGCACGTGCTCACTTGATGCGTTATGATGCAGCAAGCGCACTAACAGACAAGCCATTGCTGTACAAATCGCTATTTGTTTTGGCGCTTGTATTACTCGGCTTCACAGTTGGTCACGCAAATGGTTTTGAACCAGGTACAGTGGCTATGACTGGCGCGGCTCTGTTGATGCTTCTTGATACTATCGGTGTGAAGAAAGTTGATATGGGCAAACGTGTACACCAAGCTTTCCATGAAGTGGAATGGGATACAATTTTCTTCTTCATCGGCTTGTTTATCATCGTTACAGGTGTTGAGAAGAGTGGCTTCCTTGGTATTATTGCGCATTGGATTGTAAGCGTTACAGAAGGTAATCTAGAGCTTACTGGTATGACAATCCTTTGGGTGTCAACCATCGCGTCAGCCTTCATTAACAACATTCCATTCGTGGCGACCCTTATTCCGGTTATTAACAATATGGCGTCTGATTTTGGCGGTAAAGATATGTTGGAACCATTATGGTGGTCATTGTCACTTGGTGCATGTTTGGGCGGTAACGGTTCAATCGTCGGCGCGAGCGCCAACGTAATGGTCGCAAGCTATGCAGCACGCGCAGGTCAAGGCATTTCATTCTTGAAATTCATGGCTCTTGCATTTCCGCTAATGCTTGTTACAGTAGTGATCGGAACAGTTTATGCATACTTCTTCTATTATTAATAGGACCTAACGAAATGATTAGAACAGCCCGTAAAAACAAAACACAATATGTCTTTTTACGGGCTGTTTTTTTATGTCTGCTCTTTATGCCTTTAACGGCCTGTAAGGATAAAGATACGGATTCAGCTGTCGCGCTTTTTCCATTGTCGATTGTTAGTAAAGATGGCAGCGAAACACGTGCAAGTTTTAAGGTTGAACGTGCCATTACAATGGCGGAGCAAGAAAAAGGTTTGATGTTTCGTGAAGTCATGGCGCAAGACCATGGCATGATTTTCATTTATCCGAAGCCAGCTCAGCTATATTTCTGGATGAAGAACACATATATTCCACTCGATATGATTTTTATAAACGATAAGAATGAGATTATTCATATCTTTAAAAATGCCAAACCACATGATTTAACACATATATCATCAGGTGGAATTTCGCGCGCCGCCCTTGAAATAAACGCGGGTTTATCAGATAAATTTAATATTTCTGTTGGTGACCGCATAATTTTTAATGATTACCCGTAAAAAAGGCTTGCACATGTTGTGCGAGTTTGATATTAAACTCTCCATGTTCGGAGCGTAGCGCAGCCTGGTAGCGCATCTGTTTTGGGTACAGAGGGTCGGGAGTTCAAATCTCTCCGCTCCGACCATTTTTCCCAAGTTTAAATTTCACCACATCTCTATAAAGTTAAGCTGTACAGAATCCTGTTTTGCACTTATTCTTTTCGCTATGAACGCGTCTAGTGATAATGAGTATTACAAGAACTGGGACACACTTGCGGCTTTGGCGCAAGACGGTGATAAGCGTGCTTACAGCGCTTTGATTGAACAGCTTATCCCATTCACGCGTTCTGTATTAGCAGGAAAGCTGGCTGAGATTGATTGGATAGATGATGTTGTGCAAGATGCATTGATATCAATGCACAAAGCATTGCCAACTTATCAAGCAGGACGAAGCTTTAAAGCGTGGTTCATCGCCATTATTCATTACCGCAAAACTGACTACTTACGCAAAGTCTACGCCCAGAAGGCACAGAAGATTACATCCTTCGAAGACCTTGTTGAAAAAAATATGGATCCCGATGTAACTTTACCGTCCCATATTGCCGAATATGATCATGTAGAAAAGCTTTTAGAGCAAATCCCTGCCAAACAGCGTGATTTATTTATATTGGCGCGCATTGAGGGCTATACGGCAAAGGAAGTGGCAAACATGAAGAATATGAGCGAAACAGCGGTAAAGGTGTCCGTGCACCGTACAGCGAAAAAGCTCAAGGAGTTGCTGTCATGACGAATGATAACGATATTAAATTGTCAAAAGCACAGCAGGCGTTAGAAAATGCCCGCAGCGCCCGTTTGGAGGTTTTATCCAAACATCTTTGTGAATCGCTTGAACCTCGCGCAGCTATATGGACGCCAATAAAGCGCCTTCTGATTTGTTTAGCGGCCTTTGGCGCTTATATGGCCTTGTTAGCCGTTGTTATGCCGCTTAGATTCCCTAAAATGGCTGAAGCCTTGTTTCAAGTTGACATCATTTTGTCATGGGGCGCAGGGCTTAGCTCCCTCTATGCCGCACTTATGCTTATGGTGCCGACTGAACCTAAGGAATTGTGGAAGAGGGTAACGCTCCCTCTTATTATTGCCATCTTATTTGGTTTATGGACATTTGGGCGTGTATATCCTGAATTCTCCGCCGACGGGCATCTTGATCTTGCTTACAGCTTCCATGGCTGCTTCTGGTATGGTTTGTTGTTTATTGTCTTTCCAATGGTCATTATTGTGCAATTGGCGCAGCGTAGCGCCTCTACAGCGCCCAGATGGCTGCATGTAATGTCCTTACTGGCTGTGTCAGGCTTTGGCTGGGGCTTTTTACGCCTAAGCTGCGGTATTGATGAGCCGGCACATGCCTTTATATTTCATTTCATGCCTTATTTTGTAATCGGTGTGATCACGAGCTTCATGTCACGCTTTTTGTTTAGATCTATCTAACTTTGCGTAAACGGCATTGTCTTTTCAGCCAAGCTTTATTAAAATAGATACATCTTTTTGTTTCCACATTATTAGGATCAAATCATGCAAGTGAGAATTTATAAGCCAAGCCGCAATACAATGCAGTCAGGTTTAGCAAAAACAAAAAACTGGTTATTGGAATTTGAACAATATACTGCGCGCACGCCTGACCCATTAATGGGCTGGACGCAAGCAGCGGACACCACTAACCAAGTGAAGCTTAAATTCTCATCATGTGATGAAGCTATTTCATACGCAAAGAAAATGGGTTGGGATTGGGTTGTTGATAAGGAACATAAGCGCAAGGTCATTCCACGCAATTACGCTGACAATTTCAAATACGTCCCAATAGAAGAATAAAGGCTTGTTTGATTCGTTCTCTAATGATATTAAATAGCCACTTTTAAGCGTTTCCAGCTATACGCGCCCTTAGCTCAACCGGATAGAGCACTCGCCTTCTAAGCGAACGGTTGCAGGTTCGAGTCCTGCAGGGCGCGCCATTCTCATCAATAAATCAAATCTAGCGCCATATGACAGCAATGTCATAACACGTCTTAAATTTGTAATTTGGCAAGTTAGATAAAAAAAGTCCGGAGAAGAAACTTCTCCGGACAAACGGCGGTAATAGAGGGTGTGTAATTATTGTTATAGTAAATATTTTCTTAACTTGCAAGCTTTTTTTACATCACAGAAGAAAAAAAATTACTTTTTTTTGCTAATTAAAATAAATACTTAAATTTTATTTTGGAAAGTATTATTATACGTAATATTTACATGAAAATTACTATAATTACTTTGGTTTTACTTGTAATTACTGAAAATACGGCGCTATGCGGGCGCTGTGCAATGACCATGATTACTAGTTTTAATTAAGCCGCTCTTGTGTTTTTATTAAGTTAAGCACAAAAGCGTGTTTGCAATTAAGTAAAATAATCTATTTTCTATAATCAAAAGGAGGGGGCTTAACCTAGCCCCTTTTTGATTGTCGGTGAAAACGCATTATCATTTCGCGCAATTGGCGTACGATATTTGCGATGTCTGCGTGGACTATAAAGCTTCAAAATCTCACGATCTTCAGGCGTAATCAGCAAATCATCATCATTTATGCGTGATTCGACAATTGATTCGGCCTGTTTGATAATTTGACCAGTGACATTATTCGCTTCGATATCTGCCGCATATTTAACTTTGGCCTTTTCAACCTGCTTTTTAAGCTGATAGATCGACACGGGTGATTGGAATGGATTAGAAACCTCAAGCTCACCACAGAAATAAGCACGCTGAATAGCACGGGCGTATTTCTGGTCATCTTCATGCAGATATTCACGTGCAAGCGGATCATTATAGAGCTGAAGTACATAACGCTCACGTAATTCATCCATTTCGATGCTATCAAGAGCTTTCGCACGCTGTTTGTTCAATGCACGTGCAAATTTTTCATCGCTGAATTCATCGGCCACTGGCTCGAATATGCTTGCGATCTCTTTATCACGCGGCGATAAACGGAAGCTCGCCATATTAATGAAGCGCTTTTCGATTGTGTGATATGGAAGACCGTCTGGCAACAGACGCGCAGTTTCCAGCGCCTTAATAATCTTTTCGGCGAGAATTGGATTGCGCTCCATATAACGCTTACGCTCTTTAATTTGCTCAAGCGGAATACGTGTACCCAAACGAACGGCACGATCAGCTTCTAACACAATCGGGTTTTTAGAAATATCGATGATGTTAAACGCCTTATGTAGGTGGTGATCGGGATTTGACATGATCTCTGCAATGTCGCTCGCGCTAATGTCGTTAAAGTCTTTCGGGTCAAAGTCTTCAGCATTAAACATCACAGCTTTGTTACAAAGTGATGAAATGTTTGATGTACCAACCATAAAACCTAAGTGACGCTGCGCGTTGAAGGCGCGGTTATCGACATAGCTGACCAATGGGCGCTGATAAACGTGGCCATTTGTTGACCCACGCAAGAAACCCTTAATTTGGGTCTTGTCTGTATTCATGATCATTTGCGTATAAAGCTCTGGATCCATATTACGCATCAGATCAAGCAAACGGAATTGCAGCTTAACATCATAATCCGCATCATGGGCTTCAGCCTCGTTATAGCGAAGGCCATTGGCAATCGCCAAGCCTTTAACGGTGAAGTCGAGCATTTCACGCTCTTCGGGTTTACAATTTGGGTTATTTTGCCCTTTTGTGTTGACCTTAAAACGGTCTGGACGGAAATGGTGGAACGCGCGTGCGATATTGCGCGTATCATAACGGCGCATTAAACGGTTTGTCGGGAAGAAGTTGGCTATTCCCGCCGCAAAACATTCCATACGAATGCGCGGATCATCAAAGCCCGTGTTGTTATAACCACCCACAAGGCCTTTAACAAAAGTGCCTTTTAAATCTTCAGGATTTGGTGCTGCTTTTTTATTGAATATGGCCTTAATAGACTTACGAAGATATGGATGCACACGGCGATTACGCTTTTTAAGCTCTTCATCGCTCGGCGGGTTATCGATATCTTGTTTCTTTTGTGCATCAACGCGCACACGCGGGTCGATTGGTGGCTTAGATTGATCAATGAAGATTTTTTTGCTGTCGCGTGTTTTCTCGTCGACATATTGCATACGGTCAAACACATCATTCATCAGCATAGAAAACTCACGCTGCGAATAACCTTCTTTGTAAAGATTTTCTGGCATCGTGCCTGTGGCAATCATGCCCTCAAGATCAAACAAAATATGTTTATCTAGCTTACAGCGAATATTGATATTTTCAACAATCTTACCATTTGCATCACGGCGAACGGCTGCAAATTGGTGGACACGTGCATATGGGCCAAGGCCTGTGGTCTCCACGTCGTACATCAATTCATTCAGAATACCGTTGCTTAGCTTCCAATCTGGAAGGGACATCGTCACGCGGTGTTCTTTCGGGATCAAATTCGCCTCAGCAATATTGAGCATAAAGTCTTCCACATCGCCTGAACTCGCCACCAATGTCGATGCAGATTTACGCTTTGCATTAAATTGGTTGGTTGGATGCGCCATTAAATCATGCGCCAATCGAATAAGTTGACCAGCTTTGCTGCGTAATGCAGGCTGTGATTTTGATGCATAGAAGTCAATATCTTCAACCGCGCCATAATATTGGTCTTCAGG
>JASBUS010000042.1 GCA_030147745.1 Alphaproteobacteria bacterium | reverse complement strand
GCGCAATGGACAAAATCTTGATGGATATTCACGCCGCAGAGAAAGCAGGGCCACAAGTATTTTTTGATAGCGTCATGCTCTTGAAAAAAATTTGCAAATACGCCACAGCTGATGATTTTAACTGGGCCGCTTATTTCTTATCTCAACGTGGTTTTGATCCAAACGCGATACGCCTTGGCGCAGCGAAGCCCGCTGCGAATGAGAATTTACCCGCCAAACAAGACAACGAAGCGCTTACGAAATTCACTGAAGACCTTGTTGAAAAAGCGCGCCAAGGTAAGATTGACCCGGTGATCGGCCGTGATGAAGAAATTAAAAAAGGCGTTATGACGCTATCGAAACGTAAAAAGCCAAACCCAATTTTTGTTGGTGAGGCTGGCGTTGGTAAAACCGCTGTTGTTGAAGGCATGGCGAAACAAATTGCCGATGGCGAAGCGCCAGAAGCGATTGCCGATGCCAAAATCTATGCCCTTGATATGACGGCATTAATGGCTGGCGCAAAATATCGTGGTGATTTTGAAGAGCGTTTAAAAGCCGTGATGAAAGAGATTGAAGCGCAAGATAACGCCATTCTTTATATCGATGAGATTCACACCATTATTGGTGCGGGCGCTGCAGGCGACAGCGTGATGGATGCATCAAACATCCTTAAACCTGCCTTGCAAAGCGGGCGTATTCGCGTGATTGGTTCAACCACATATGATGAATACCGCAAATATTTCCAAAAAGATCGCGCCATGACCCGCCGCTTCCAAAAGGTGGACGTAAGCGAGCCTTCGGTTGAAAAAACCATCGAAATTCTACAAGGCGTGAAGAAATATTTTGAACAACATCACGGCGTTGCCTATGACGACGCGGCCATCGCCCTTGCGGTTCAAGTCGCGAAAGACAATATCCGCGATGTAAAATTACCTGATAGCGCGATTGATGTGATTGATAGCGCCGCTGCACATTGGCGTGTTTTGATGGATAAAGACGCACGTCCAGACACCATCACAGAAGATATTGTTGTTGAAGTTGCCGCCAAGTTGAGTAATACACCATGCCGCAAAACTGGCAACGAAGAGCGCCAAGCTTTATCGGCCTTAGCCGGTAACTTGAAAAAAGCCGTATTTGACCAAGATATTGCCGCTGATGCATTGGCGGATGCAGTGCGTTTGGCACGTGCAATGCCAGGCAAACGCCGTAAACCTGTCGGCAGTTTCCTTTTTGTGGGGCCAACAGGCGTTGGTAAAACGGAAATGACCGAACAGCTTGCCGCCACACTCGGCGCACAGCTAAAACGTTTTGATATGTCCGAATATATGGAGAAACATGCCGCGTCACGTTTGATTGGTGCGCCTCCGGGTTATGTCGGCTATGAAAATGGTGGTCAGCTTTCTGAATTCATTAAAAAGAACCCATCATCTGTAATCTTACTTGATGAAATTGAAAAAGCGCATCCAGATGTCTTTAACATCTTGCTCGCCGTCATGGATAAAGGTGAAATCACCGACCAACAAGGTGAGAAGATCGATTGTTCAAATATCACCTTGATCATGACGTCAAACGCAGGTGTACGTAGCTCCGAAAAAAATGGCATAGGTTTCTTCCAAGCGGAAGATAAAGCGAAAGATGACATTAATGAAGAAATCAAGCGCCTGTTTACGCCTGAATTCCGTAACCGTTTAGATGACATCATTCATTTTGATTATCTTGCGCCTGAAACCATGCATAAGATTGTCGATAAAATCATCAGCGCGAGCGATAAAATGTGGGCGGAAGACGGCATTAAAACCGAATTTACCGCCGCCGCAAAAGATTATCTGGCTGAAGAGGGTTATGATCGTCCATTTGGTGCGCGTCCATTGGAACGCCTATTTAAAAACACCGTGACCAAAACAATTGCTAATGCGAAATTGGATCATAATTTGGATGTGACGGGTGGCACTATTCGTTTTGACTTTAATGCTGAAGCGAAGAAATTAACACATAGTGTTGAGGCCAACAAAGCCCCAGCGCCAAAACAACAACCGTTAGCGCCAAGCGCCTAAAGGCTTAAAGCAGAAAATCTTGACCATTCGCTGCGCCCCATGGTAAGCGAATGGCCACAGAGACAAAACGAGTAAGGAAGTCAGATGCGTATTCTGATTGTCAGCGCCATCGCCGAGCCAGAAAGCTTTGGCGGTCAAATGTTACAAGAAGCCGTGCAGCGTCTTAATTTTGACGGGCATGGCGTTACCGTCAGCGACCTTTATGCACAGCGCTTCCCTGCTGTGGCCTATGGCAATGATTTTCCAGACCGTGAAAATACCGAATATTTTGCACTAGAGCGCGAACAAGCCCATCACTATAAAAACGGCACATTGCCTGCCTATATCCGCGCGGAGCAAGAGAAAATCAATGCCGCGGATGTCATCATCTTCATGGCGGCGATTTATTGGATGTCACCGCCCGCGATTATGCGCGGCTGGATTGACCAAGTTTTTACCCCTGAATTCGCCTATGGCAAGGGTAAGACCTTTGAAAATGGTCCATTAAAAGGCAAATCCGCCTTTTTCGCGATGACACATGCGGGGCTACTTGGCGCGGCAGACCCAAGCGGCGTGCCGTTCAAGCTTGATGAAATGCTCAAAGCTTTGCATGACCGCCCGCTCCGTTATAGCGGCATTACCCCGCTTTCGCCGCTTTCAATTCGTCCACCTTATTATCAAAATACGATTGAGCGCGGCATAGCGATTGATGAAATTTGTACGCAAATTAGTGCCCATGTTGCGAAGGCCGAAGCCATCAAAAATACCGCGCCAAATACCGACAAGCCAAAGGCCTTCCCGTTGATCCACATTAATGGCCGTCCGGGCGTTGGCAAAAAAACGGTTGGTCAAATTCTGGCAAAACAAATTAATGCGGCTTTCGTTGATAATCACACCTTATTGAACCCTGCTGTCACCGCCTGCGGGCGTGGCACTGAAGGTTACACCCGCGTTGTCCGTAAAGTCATAGAAGCGGTGTTTGAAGAATTACAGCATACATTGCAGGAACGCCCAGTCGTTTTAACAAATTGCCTGACGGCGCAAATCCCTGAACATGGCCTTTATTATAAAGAGATTGAAGCCCTTGCCAAAAAAGCCAATGCGGATTTCATTCCCGTGCGCTTATCGGCTGATTTCAATGAAAATGCCCGCCGCATTGTTACACCTGCGCGCGCCAAAAATCATAAGCTGACCGATGCGGATACGCTCAAGCAGCTTTATAATGATTTCACCACCATTGAAGATCCAAATAATTTTGAGTTGGATGCGACCGAACTCAAAGCACGCCAAGCTGCGAGCGCGATTAAGCGCCATATCAAAGCGAAGGGCTATGATTTATGAGTAAGACCTCGCTGCCTATCACGATGGTTCAGTTTAATGCCACGACAGGGGATTTAAACGGTAACTGCGCAAAAATTAAACAGGCTTATCTACAAGCGGCGGCAAACCAAACCGCCCTTGTCGTTAGCGCCGAACAATCGGTGACTGGCTATGCATTAGATGATTTAGTTTTCCGCCGCGGCTTCCTTGATGCCGTTAAGAAATCCGTTGAGAGTTTAGCGACCATCACCAAAGACGGCCCGCCCTTAATTGTTGGCGCGCCATGGCAGATTAAAGACGGCACACGTGAGGCCCTTATTAATGCGGGCTTATTGCTCAAAGACGGCCAAATTCATGATGTCGTCACTAAACGCGCTTTACCGAATTACGGCCCGTTCCATGAAGAACGTCATTATAGCCGCGGCGCTGATTATACGCCGCTTGATATTAATGGGCATAAAATCGGCCTTGCCGTTTGTGCGGATTTGTGGGATCTACACACCGCTTTGCAGTTTAAAGCGCAAGGCGCAGAAGCGATTGTCGCGATTAACGCCAGCCCTTATGAAGCGGGCAAAATCGACACGCGCCTTAATATTGCCAAGACAGCGGCGCAGACCAGCGGCCTGCCTGTCGCCTATATCAACACATTAGGCGGACAAGATGAATTAGTGTTTGATGGCGCAGGCTTCGCCCTTAATGCCAAAGGTGAAATTCTCGCGACGCAGCCACAATGGCAGGATGATATAAGCACCGTTGATTTATTCGCATCCGCCAAAACGTCAGCACCACAGTGGAGCGATGAACAATTGGCACAAACCTATGAAGCGACTGTCCTTGCGACGCGTGATTATGCGCATAAAAACAATTTCAAAACCACCGTTATTGGCATGTCAGGCGGGATCGATTCCGCGCTGACCACCGCGATTGCCTGCGATGCGCTTGGCCCTGAAAATGTGTATTGCTATATGCTTGCCCATGATGACTTCACATCCGAAAACTCGCTCAACTTCGCGCGCGAATCTTGTGCGATGAATGGCTGTCATTATTCTGATGACCTGAAAATCATGGCGCCTTTCCAAGCCATGCAGGGTGAATTGTCCAAAGTGTGGAGCGGGACAAATGTCAAAGAAACGCCAGAAAATATTCAGGCGCGCCTACGCATGCTGTTTTTATTCGCACTGTCGAATGAGCAAAAACATTTGGTGCTGAATACGTCGAATAAAAGTGAAGTAGCGCTTGGGCATTCAACATTTTACGGCGATACATCAGGTGGCTTCGCGCCGATTAAAGATGTCTGGAAATTGCAGGTTTATGAGCTTGCTAAATGGCGTAACCACAATAAATGCCGCATCGGCTTTGGCGTGGATGGCATCGCTGTGCATCCTGAAATTATCGCCCGCCCGCCAACACCTGAATTAGGCGCAGGTGAAATAGATTTAGATTTATTGCCACCTTATGAAGTGGCCGACCCGATTTTAAAAGCTTTGGTCGAAGATGAAGCCTCAGTCTCAGACATTATGGCGATGGGTTTTGAACGTGAGACAATTTGTCAGCTGGCTTATCATATGCAGAAGCAAGAATTTAAACGTTTTCAAACCCCACCAGGCCCGATTGTCAGCAAACGCAGCTTTGCGCGCCGTGAACGGCTATACCCGATCACCAACCATTATTATCCGCGCTTTTACGAATAAATTAGCGGTCGATAAAGTTTTCTAAATTAAGCGTATTTGACGTGCCATATGGGCTGGTCACACCGGTGATTTGCAAACGGCGTGGCGCACGCCACTTAATGCTGTTGAAATTATGCGGCGGTGTCATGATTTGCCATTCTGCATAAACGCGGCCTGTGTTTTCACACATCCACGCTGGGTCAGCTGGGGCATCAATGCCTTTATCTGCCCAGATGCGTGCTTTGTCATTATCATGATCCGAACAATGGGCAATCTCTTCAAGCATGCGGTAAATTGTCGCGCGTGGTTTTTGCGCCTCGGCTTTAAGCAAGTAAGCACGCGCCTCACCCCATAGGCCGTCTTCCATCGCGATTTTGGCAATGGCGATCAACGATTCAATATGATCATGATTTTGTGCGGCGAGGCGTTTAATCCAGTCCAAACGCGCATTTGGTTTTTGCGCTTTACGGTCGGACAATAGGCGCATCCAATGAGCAACCAAATCAGGATGCGGGGCATGACGCCATTGTGTTTCGATCAAACGTTTCAGACGGCTATTATCTTTATGGTGGGCATAATAAGCCGCCAATTCAAGCGCCGCTGGCAAAAATTCAGGGCAAGCCTTAAGCGCCGCCGCAAATTTTTCAGATGACAATGTATATTGACCAATTTGTTTGGCGTCTAAACCAATTTGCGTCAGAAGCGCCGCGCGGTCGCGCTTGACTTTATCTTTTTCCATGACATTGGTTTTTTCAATACGGTTAAGTGTTTTTAACGCCGCAAGCCATGCGCGCGATTCACATTCCATTTCATAGATGCGTGGCAGGAAGTCTTTATTCTTATGGTTTTTATTATAAGCCTGATAAGCAAGGGCGAGGGCTTTTTCTTCCTGACCTTGTTCATAAGCGGTTTTGATCAAACCTTGATAACCAAGCAAAGCGGTTTCTTTATTCTTCGCCAAGACATGGAAGCGTTCTTCCGCTTCACGGGTGCGGCCATTCATACGCGCGGCATGGGCGCTAAGTAATTGCGCTAGGCCATCTTCAGCGGGTGATAATTTCTGTGCGCGATGGGCTTGATATTCAGCGATTTTGGCATCACCCGCAGATAGCGCCGTTAGGCCGCGTAATATAGCGACATGGCCTTGTTCACGGCGTTTTTCGCCGCGGTAAATGCGCCATAATTTTGGGATGCTTTCCAGCCAGATCGCGCCGCGTGTGACCCATGCCACGACTAACACCACCAAAGCGATGAGGAAGAGGAAAAAGCCCGTATGCGCGGTAACGCGATAGACATCCCATTCCATTACAACTTGACCATCAAGTGAGAGGAGCCAGACGACCCCAACAATCACGACGGAAAGTTTTATCATATACCAGAATGTCTGTAGCATTTTCTCACACCCGCTATTTTATTGACTTTTAGGGACTAGTGCATTTGGGATTGTCTGACCTTTTGGCAAGCCCCCTAAGCCATTGTCACCGCTGAGGAACTTATAACCGGAAACAGGATCAACAATCAATTCCCTTTGCGGCATCATACGTTCAAAACTATCGACCAAACCCTGAAGGGACTGTGCATCGATATTTTGCAAATTGCCTAAACCTTGCCCAAGGCCGTCTATATTCAAACCTGAAAGAGCGTTACCGTTCATCAAGCCTTCTTTTAACGCAGATAAATCAAAGCCCATGACATTTTGCATGACTTTGCCTGTTAACATGGTTTCAAGCTGTTCTGCCATAGCGGTTTTGCGCAATTCTTGAATAAAGCCATCCGCCGTGATACGTGCAGGGCCTTTCAATTCATTCAAAATGATATAGGCGCTTTCAACATCACCATGGTCGAGATAATATTGCGCGGCTTCGATACGTTCTTGTGTTTCCGTACCGGTGATTAGCTCGCCATTTTTTTCAACTTTCATGACATTGTTAAAGCGTGCTTTGGCTTTTTCTTGCCATGATACATCTTCACCCTGCAAAGATGCACTGACGATATCCCCGCCGAGGCCTTTAAGCTGTTTTGATAGCCCGCCAACGGTTAAGACGCCATATTTGGCCTGCGGGGCAAGTTTGGCAATCGCATCATTTAATTGGTCATCTTCACTGCCAACCAATTTTTGCATCAAGGCCAAATCTTTTTCGAAAGATGCATTATCACGGCCGAGCGTACCGCGTAACTGCGCAAGCGCCATCAGCATAGCTGCGGCTTTTAAATCTTTTTGTTCTAAAGACCCAAATGTTTCGCTTAAGACAGAATTGCCTTCAACGCTTGTTTGGCTAAGTGCCTCACCCATCGCGGCTTCACCATTTTCAGATGGCGCGGTTTTCATGGTGTTGACGGCATTCCACAATTCATCCATCGCGGATTGTAACTGCTGCTGCCCTTCCATGCTTTGCTGCATGGTTGATAATTTCGCGACAAAACCCGCGAGGTCACTTGAACCACTTAGCTCAGCGAAGCGGCCAATTTCACCTTCTAAAGACTGTAGGCGCTGCGCGATTGAGCCGCCTTCAGCGCCCATTACGGTTTTAGAGATAACAGAGGCTTGCTCTGCCAATGTATTGACATTTTGCTTCATCTGCGCGGTTTGTTCTTTAATCTCGCCGATGCGTTTATCTAAATCTTCAGGGACGATTTTTTGGAACAGGCTTTGTTTCTGGCTCACTTCAGCCAATTGCTGTTCAAGCGCCGCAATTTGTTCTGCTTGCTTATCTGTTTCTTTGACCTTAGGCCCAGTGAGGAACAGCAAACCCAATACGCCCGCAAGCGCTGCAATACTGACGCCGCCAACAATACCGTTGATCAAGCTTTGTGTTGAGCGTGCCTGCGCCGTATGCTGTATTGTCTGCTGCGCGGCCATGACATTTTCCTTTTGCGCGGCGGAAACGCGCGGATTAATTGGCTGTGGGCGCGGCGCGGCTTGTTCTTGCTGCTGCTGTTGCGGCTGTGGCTCTACAGGCGCTTTTGCTTGTGGCTGCTCCACTGGTTTTTCTACGGGCTTCTCCACTGGCACAGCTTCGATGGGTCTTGCCGGCGCGACTTCAACTTTTGGCGCATTGAGCAAGTCATCCAATTTCACATCATGGGCGGCTGCGGCCTTAACAATCTCATCCTTACGGTTTTCAGGAATGGCTTCGCGTTTTTTCCAACCTTGCACGGTCGTAACAGGCACATCCATTTTTGTCGCCATTGGGCGAATGCCGCCAAAACGTTCAATAATCTCCAAAGAATTCGGTAAAATTTGTTTGTTATTATCGCTCATATAATTATCAATCAGATTCATAAAGGGTTTGGATTAATTCAACCATTGCGGCGCGGCTCTTATTCGGTGTAACCAAACATTCCTGCCAAGGTAGCTCTGATAGAGAGTTTACCACCCCCGCACTTAAACATAAAGCTTTTATAGACTCAAGTTTTGCGCGCAGAGCCACTGGCAGCAGCGCTACGAAGCCCGCCGCCGTACGCGCCGAAAAGAAACTGATATAGGCAATTTCACCAGCGTCTAGCGCAGTTAAAAATTGCGGGGTTAAAGACGTCGCGAGATGCGCCTTATAAACAATATGTTCTTCGATCAAATAGCCCTTAGCGCGCAGATCTTGCGTCAAATCAAAAGACACATCATGTCCACGCAAATAAACAAGTGGGCGGGTTTTCTCATGATGGGTTTCAATATGGTTGACCAAAGCTGCGACATCCTGAATTTCTGGCACAGTGCCAATACCGTAATGCAGAGCATCGGCATATTTTTGACGAATGCTTTCGGCATTTTTGGAGGTCGTAATCACCGCGGCATCGGGATGTAAAGCGGGCAGCGCGTAGACGACTTTTTCGACATCTAATATCGGGCTGAAAATCATATCAATACGTGGGTTTTTGGCTTGAATATCCAAAGCCAAATCATGGCAGGCCTCGGCATCACGCGTCAGCACCAATTTATGATTTTGATAATAAAACGCGTCTTTATCCGCACTCATATTCTTCTAAAAACAAATCATCCGGTGTTTGTGCTTTGAGTTTTGCACCCAAAGCGTTGCCTAGTGCTGTTGCACCGTCCAGTGATACTTCGGCTGTTTCGCCGATTTCTGTCCAAAGCATTCTGCCATCTTCGGCGGCGACTTGGCCTTTCAAATGAAGTTTACCGCCATCAATAACGGCATAGCCGCCAATTGGCGTACGGCATGAACCATCAAGCGTTGCAAGCAAGGCACGCTCCGCCGCGGCACAAATAGCCGTGTCCACACATTGCAGCGGGTCTAAAGCCGCCTGTAAATCTTTATCTTCATCGCGGCATTCAATGGCCACAATGCCCTGACCGCAGGCTGGTAAAAATTCCGCCACGGGCAAAATTTCAAAACGTTCATCATAAAGGCCGAGGCGATTTAAACCCGCCAAAGCCAAGAATGTGCCATCAACTTGCCCTGCCGCAATCTTTTCAAGACGGGTTGGAACATTCCCACGGAATGGAACGATTTTTAAATCTGGACGTTTATGTAGCAAGAATGACGCGCGGCGGACGCTTGATGTCCCAATAACAGCGCCTGCAGGTAAATCCGCCAAGCTTGGGTATTTATAAGACACAAATACATCGCGCGGATCTTCACGGCGGCAATAATGATTCATCACTAAACCATCAGGCAAAAAAGCCGGCATGTCTTTAAGCGAATGCACGCCAATATCAATACGGTTTTCAAATAACGCTTGTTCAATTTCTTTACAGAAGAGGCCTTTGCCGCCTTCTTGTGCAGATAGGCGGGTTTCCCCCATAGATGGTGTCCAATCACCAGATGTGCGGATTTCAACCAACTCAACAGTGATTTCGCTGTGATGCGCTTCCAAAGCGGCCTTGACCATGTTCGATTGGAACATCGCCAATTGTGACCCCCGTGTCCCGATACGTATGCGCTTAACCGTCATCTTGCCCTTGTCTTCTGCTTTTTCAAAAAATATTTGTATCTTTACGGTAAATTGCTTACAACCACACAGATACAAGCGGACTATATGAGTATTTTATCTAATGAGCAAGTATGTATTGGGCATTGAAAGCAGTTGTGATGACACGGGCGTAGCGATTATTCGCGACGACGGGCATATCTGTGCCAATATGCTGGCTTCACAATATGTCGAACATGAAGAATTTGGTGGCGTTGTCCCTGAAATTGCCGCGCGTGCGCATTTGGAAAAAATGGATCAGTTGATCATCGCCGCGATGCGTGAATCTGGCTTGAATTTTAACGATTTAAGCGCTGTTGCCGCAACATGTGGGCCGGGTTTAATTGGCGGCGTTATGGTCGGGATGATGGCAGGCAAAGCGATTGCTGCCGCACATAACTTACCCTTCATTGCCGTTAATCACTTAGAAGCGCATTTATTGACCGCGCGCCTGACCAATACCGTCGACATGCCATATTTATGCTTATTGGTGTCTGGCGGGCATACACAAATACTGGTGGCGGAGGATATCGACCGTTATAAACGCCTTGGCACAACGCTTGATGATGCTTTGGGTGAGGCTTTCGATAAAACCGCGAAAATGATGGGGCTGCCTTACCCTGGCGGGCCATATATGCAGAAATTAGCGCAGGATTATGAATCCCGCTGCGCAGAAAACGGTATTGATCCTAAAGATATTATCGCGAAATATGACTTGCCCGCGCCGCTGACACAGCAAAAAAATCTCGACTTTTCATTCTCAGGCCTAAAGACCGCGATGCGTAAACATATTGATGCTATTGAGGCCGATGTAATCTCACAGCAAGATGCTGAAGAGCTTGCTTATGCCTTTCATCAGGCGGTGATTAAAGTGTTAGAAAAGAAACTAACCCGCGCGATTGAACAATTTAAAATAGATTACCAAGATGCGTTAAGCGCCCTAAATACGCCGCCTTCTTTGGTGGTTGCGGGGGGCGTTGCCGCAAATAGCTTCATCCGCCAAGCCCTTGAAGACTTGACAGCTGCGCAGAATATGACTTTAATCGCTCCGCCTGTGCGTTTATGTTCCGATAATGGCGCAATGATCGCATGGGCTGGATATGAACGCTTTAAACGCGGTTTGGTCAACGAACTTGATTTCGCGGCCCGCCCACGCTGGCCACTTGACCCAAATGCTGAAAAACGCATTGGCGCTGGCGTCAAAGCCTAAAACGCGGTATAAAGAGCAAAATAGCGAGGGTAATAACCCTTATCAACTTCATAGTGAATAGTAGGAAGTGTAATGCAAACAGTCGGTATTATTGGAGCAGGTGCATGGGGCACAGCTTTGGCACAGGTTATTCGTGCCGCAGGGCGTGATGTCACATTATGGGCACGTGAAACAGATTTGGTCGCTTATATGCAAGCGCATCATGAAAATAATCAGTTCCTTCCAGGCATTAAAATTGATCCGGCGATTAACGTGACCGAATCAATCTCTGAAGTTACGGCATGTGACCTTTTGTTATTGGTTGTACCGGCACAGCATTTGCGCAGCACATTGCAAACATTAAAACCATCCCTCCGTAAAGATCAGCCTGTTTTGATTTGTTCAAAAGGCATTGAAATGAGCACGGGCCTATTGATGAGCCAAGTTGCGGAACAAGAAATTGCTGGGCAGCCAATTGGCGTTCTAACAGGCCCAACTTTTGCCGCTGAAATTGCCAAAGGCCTACCGAGTGCGATGACTTTGGCCTTTAAAGATACAACACAAGGCGCCGAGATTATTGACTCGCTTAGCAGCCGTAATTTGCGCATTTACCAAACGAAAGATTTGATTGGCGCACAATTAGGCGGCGCAATTAAAAACGTAATCGCAATTGCTTGTGGCGCGGTGCATGGCCTTGGCCTTGGTGAAAATGCACGCGCGGCACTTATGACACGCGGTATCGCTGAAATTGGCCGTTTGGCTTCAGCGATGGGGGCGCATAAAGAAACATTGATGGGTATGTGCGGCTTTGGTGACCTTGTCCTCACATGTTCATCCATGCAGTCCCGTAACTTCTCCCTTGGTGCCCATTTGGGTGAAGGCCGCAGCCTTGACGACATCATGTCAGAGCGCAGCGCCGTCACGGAAGGTGTCCATACATCAAAAGCGTTGATGGTGATGGCGAAAAACCATGCGATTGAAATGCCGATCGCCGAAGCGGTTTATCTGTGCCTGAATGAAAACGCACCGATCCACGACATGGTTAACAAAATGCTTGAGCGCCCATTGCGCCGTGAAGTTGCCGCATAATATAGGCCATTACGCAGATGTTGATTTTACCAAAAATCGCGATTAAAGACGGCGCATCGCTCTATCAATTTGATGGCAGCGTTGCAACGCCTGCGGATATTGCCGCGCAATTTGTGAAGGCGGGTTTTTCATGGCTATATATCCAAAGCCAAGATATGGCCCTTGATGAAGAATGCATTCATAGCTTGCGTCAAATCATCGATGCGGTTGATGTGCCTGTGATTTTCGAAGGTGCATTAAAAACATTAAGCGATATTGACCGCCTTTTCGCCGAAGGGGTTAGCCGCGTGATTTTAAACAATATTGCGCTGACCGATCATAATTTCATTCAGGAGGCCTGCGCCCATTACCCTGACCAAATTGCGATGCATCTGCATAGCACTGGCGGCAAGGTGGATAGCGGCGTGGCACAATTCGACCTTGGTAAAATTGGCGCGAATATTCATGACTATGGCGCCTATGCCCTATTCTATAGCGATGATGCCGCGCTTGATTTAACGCGCCTTGTCGCACTGCGTAAAAGCTGCCAAGCACCCATTTTCTATGCGAATAAGCTTGCCTCCGTTGAAGAGCTTTTGGCGATTGCCTCAATCGCGGGGGATCATAATATTGCCGGCGCGTTGGTTGGTGAGAGTTTCTATAACGGCGCTATAGATCCTGCTCATGCCTTGCAAATCGGCTCTGGCCTCTCGCTTTATCAACAAAAAAGCAATGACAATTAAGCGCTGCTGACAAAAGCCTTGATTTTTCATAAACCAAATCCTATAAATGTCTAAACAATATTTTAGGCAGGTTTTTCACATGGCACGATATTTAAACCTTACATGCACGAATTTAAAGGGCAATAATCATAACGACATTGCTGACATGTTGAGCGCTAGCGCACGTGTGACGTCTTGGATCGCAACACAATCTGGCCAATATCTCTTAAAATGCCCTGACGATACCAAATGTGAGCATATTCGTGAACTCGCTGACATTAGCAATAATGTTCGCGTTTTTGTTTCGCCTTTTGAACCTGCAGACTATGGCTATTCCCTTCGAAGAGACTGGTGCCAAAACGCAGATAATTTCTTAACACGCGCGGCAGAAGACGTACGCCAACAAAAAGAACAAGCCGAAGCCCTCGCAGCAGCGCAAGACATTACACTCACAGCAGGTTTTAACACTAAATCCATCCACCTGCCAAATGGCGTGCGTATTCATCTTGATGAAAATGGTGAAATCGCGCTGCAAGAAAAAGGCGGCGCAGCGAAGAAAATTCGCGAAAAAGATCACATCATGAAAAATGTTATCAAGTAAGCTTAGTTAAAATGTAATGATGCAGGTGCAATTTTCTGTTCTTGTGGCGCGGATTGTGTTTGCTGAGGTGTATTCAAATCGCCTGTATCGCTCACTAAGGCTTTATCGAGGGATATGTCGTCTTCACTGACACTATAATCATCGCCTGTATTGCCACTCCACAAGTCTACAGCGACTTCATCAACCTCTGGCGCAGAATGGATACCCGCATCATGCTTCACATCCTGTATAAATTCGGCATTTGTTAATGCATAACCAGCGAGATTTTCAGCTGCTTCGCTGATTTCCTCTTCACTTAAACCTTTGGCACGAAAACGATCAACCAAACCTGTACGCTCCATCATATCACGCGTATCATCGATTAACTTTTGTGGGATATCATCTGGATAATTACGTCCAGTTTCTAGCATAAATCGTAAAACGCCGCGTTCATAATGAATATCTAAATTCTTATCGGCCACTTGGGCCTGCGCTCTTACAACTGAACTATCCGATTTCATGGCTAAGTCAAGGTTATCAGATAACAAGATCAAGCCCTTTAATTGCCCTTCAACAGCAGCTAATTGTTCTTCTGGCGTATCAAATGCATCAAGCATTTTGCTCACCGCACTAAACTGATTTTTTAAAGACATGCCTGTATTTTCGAGTTTTTCGACTACACCAGGAATATTATCTTTTATTGATTCCAAGCCATTTCGCATACGCATATTTTCAATATGACGCTGATGTTCGAATATGGATTTTCCCACAGTCTTTCCCCAAAATATAATACGACTTTACCTTCGTGAATTTTACATTAGGTATATTAAAATACCCTTAAAGTAAAAACGCCCGCATATCTCAGCGGGCGCTTTCATAAAAACTGATCAATTCATTATGGGTTATATTTACCGCCTGGCAAATATGCACCTTTTTTAATTTCGGTTAGGCGCAAGAAAATATTGTCTGTTGAACATTCACGTGGTGCAAGTGGTGTTGTGCCTGTGGCTTTTACCACGACATCACCGCCAACGGCTGAACAGCCGAAGTTTTCACCCAATTTGAAGGCTGTATATTGCGCGCATGTTTCTGTCGCTGATTTAAATTGTTCATGTGCATATGTCAAAACTGGCAAAGATTGTTTAGTTTTGATTTTTTGTTGTACTTCAGTACGCAATTCATCTGAACGTAGACAAGCGCCAACGCCTTTGCTATCGGCAACAAAGCTTGGAGCGCCAGTTGCGTTATCATAGTTAATGCTTGTCGCTTTGTTAAATGTTTGGTTATTCAGCGCTGAAAAAGCCTGATTGCCAAGACCTGTTGCTTGGTCGAAAGCTGTGTTCACACTTGCGCAGCCTGATGCTGTTAATGCTGTTACCAAAAGGGCTGCTGCTTTAATATTTGAATTTGTCATTACTCTACACCTTATTACCTATTAAATTATCTCGCGGCATATTAGTCATGCCTGTTATAGGTAAATAATCTACGCCCATTGCGGCGCAGCACGCAAATAAATCGTACAACGTTCTGTAATATAACAATAATTTTATGGTAATTAATGGCCACCTTCGCCCGCTGTTAGGGCAAGGTAATGACGTTTTTCGATTAAGCCAGCTTCAAACGCATTGGTTGCTGATTTATTCATGGTTTGGCCATAGGCAGGAATCATACGCTGAATTTCATTGGTCCAGTCATCAAACTCCATATCGAGTAATTTTTCACGCACATTGGCAGGAAAAACCATCCATTCGCGTAAGCCTAAACGGCCACCACCAATTTTAGGGACAAGCGCCTGCGTGACGATCATACGTAATGTTTCCATCAAGGCGAACGCACGTTCGTTCCGTTCTGTCGTATCAAAGGTCGTGATCATACGGCGGACGGTTGAGGCCACACCTGTTGTGTGGGTTGTCGTATATACAGCGTGACCAGTTTGTGCCGCCTCAATCGCAGCAGAGATTGTTTCTTTATCACGCGCCTCACCCACCAAAATAATCTCTGGCTTACGACGAAGCGCATTACGCACGCCAGCCGCGAAGTCTGGTAAGTGACGTGGAATTTCGGTTTGCGAGACAAGTGAGCGCGGTGATTTGATTGTGTCGTATGTATATTCGATCGGCGATTCATAAGTCAGCATTTTGCCGCAGCCATGGATACGCTCAAGCAGCATACGGTTACCCGCAGAGAGCAATGTTGATTTACCAGAGCCTGTTGGCCCCGTAATCACCACCATGCCCTGACGTGGCGCCCAGTTATCGATGATTTCTTGTTCGACGTTAAGCGCCTTCATTGTTGGCGGCTCACTTGGCAGAGTACGCATCGTGATTTGCACAGCATCACGACCACGAGAGAGAATCGCGGTAATATTCACACGAAAACGAATACGGGTATAACGGTCAGGTCGAATTTCATAAGATACGTCCAAATCCGTACCAGAGGCCAAGCGCGCCGCGGCATCAGGGCCGTAGATTTTGGCTAAAAAGACGTTCATATCCGCCGCATCAATCGGACGATATGTCCCTGGATATAATATACCAGAAATATCGTTATAGCCTGGACGATCTGTTTGAATGGTAATATCGGATGCGCCTTTTTTTACGCACCACAGCAGATAATTGTCGACATGTTCCTGATGAAAACGATCAGGTTCATCAGGCCATGTCTGGGCAATGTTGTCTGCGCCTTTAAGAAGGCTTACCGGTTTGCGGGCTTCCATTGGCTGTGTCCACTGATCAGTTGCGGTTTACCTGTGAGCTGAATTGCACGGTCACCAACGCGCATTTCATAACCACCGCCTGTTACACCGCGGTCAACCTGATTCGCATAAGGTGGGGAAACCATGCCTTGTGCCAATAGTTTACGGTAACGCACCATGCCGCTAAACTCACTGACAAGGCGGGCCAAGTCGGCTTCGAATGTTTCATCGGCTTGTTTATAGCCACTCTTCCAACCTTGTGCGACTTTTTCTTCCCAAATTTCGCGCTCTTCATCATCTTGCGGCATCAATAATTCAGGCGGGTTTTTCACTTCCCCCCAATCGCGCTGCAAATAATCACGCCAGTCACGTGCTGCCGCAACGATTTTAGCGTTTTTATTGATGTTATAGATACGGTCAGATACCGCTGCGCTTTGGCCATCGCCATCAATAATCATCGCATCAACAGATTCAGAAATAATTGGCGGTTCAACCAACAAACCTGATGGCACAGCAATTAATAAGCTTCTGAAGTTATAGATTTTGTCCAAATAGCTTGTTTGGCGATCGAGTTCTTTATTAATCTCATAGGTACGCATCGCCAAGCCGCCACGTGCGCCAAAAGACAAAGCGGCCTCGATCAATGCATCACGGCGAATATCAAGCGGCATTGCTTTTTCTGCCTTTTCGCGGTCAACATTGACCGGCTCAATATTTTGTAATTCTTTCATTTTGCGCGGTGGTTCCATGGTCAATTTCGCCATTTTACCGTCAGCCGCCATCGCAGACATAGAACCCGCAGTAAGTAAAACGCCAAATACAGACGCACCCATAAGCATATGGCGAATTTTTGAACGAGATAGAGTTGATATGCGCATAATTTCTAACCTTATCATTATATCGTGAGGGCATTGCGGCTAAAAATAGCCGCCCGCCATCACATATGCCACTTAAAGACCGGAAACCGGTGCATAATAGATTTCAACGACGCGGCGGTTTGAATCAAGCTTCAAATCCGCACGGCGGCCAAGCTGTAGGCCGATATTGCGAAGCACTTCGATAATCGGGCGATTTTCAACATCGACATCAACAACGACTGGTACAGGCGGCACATCACCTAAAACAACAAAGCGGTAACCAGATTGGTCCGCCAATGTTTTAGAGATTTGCTCAACTGGACCGATCCAATCGATTGTCACCGCGCGGTTCAATTCCGCCGGAACATTCGCTGGCGCCGCTGTTGCAACTTTTGGTGAATTATATTGCTCGATCGCCGCTAATGTTTCCAAAGCGACGGACGCTTTATCTGCGGCATCTGCCAACATTAGAGAAACACGGTCAGGGGACGCCACAACTTGTGGTGCATCATTACGAATGACCGAAGCTGTATCACAGCCTGCAAGCGCTAGGACCGAAACCAAAGACAAAATTTGAAAATGTTTTTTAATCATGGTGATATATCTATAGATTATTTATTCGCGAAATATGCTTCTTAGCAAAGCATAGTTTAGAGTATGTCGCACTGAAATACAATTGCAATAAATTCTAGAGCCAACAATAAAACTATACATAGTTTTATTGCTTTTTCATTTTACGGCGCTGAACAGAGGATGGGATATTCATAGCTTCACGATATTTTGCAACGGTACGGCGGGCAATATCGATATGATCTTCAGCTAACATTTCAACAATACGGTCATCAGACAATATCGCATCAGGGCTTTCGCCATCAATCATGGATTTAATTTTTGACTTCACCGCTTCCGCAGAATGTACCAAGCCATCAGCCCCAATCAGCGCGGTTGAGAAGAAATATTTAAGCTCAAACACACCGCGCGGCGTACCAATATATTTATTGGTGGTGACACGCGAAACGGTTGATTCATGCATTTCAATGGCTTCAGCGATGTCTTTTAAATTCATCGGCTGCAAAAATTCAATGCCATATAAGAAGAAGGCATTTTGCTGCTCAACAATCTCACTCGCCACTTTCAAAATGGTTTGGGCGCGCTGGTCAAGTGCACGCACCAACCAATTGGCAGATTGCATTTGCGATGATAAGAAGTCTTTGTCGTCCTTACGGTTCGCCTTGCTCGCGACCGTCGTATAATATTCCTGATTAACCAAAACCTTTGGCAAAGTCGCGTTGTTTAATTCAACATGCCAGCCGCCGCCTAAATTTTTAGGACGCGGGCGCATATAGACATCTGGCACAACGGTTTGCGCAACAAAATGGTCAAATTCACTTGCGGGCTTTGGCTGCATGCGGCGCAATTCTTCGACCATATCATTCAGATATTCGCGGTTCACGTCACAAGCCTTGCATAATTTGTCCCATTCATGCGCGGCTAGCAAATCAAGGTTATCAAGCAAACGATGCATTGGCGCATCGAGCTGCCCTGCTTCATCAAGCTGCATCGCCAAGCAATCCGCAAGGTCACGCGCAAAAATCCCCGCTGGGTCAAAATATTTCATTTTGGTCAGCAATTTACTAATGCGATCTTCAGAACATTCAAGGCGCGCGGCTAATTCTTCAGGATCAGCGCGCAGGTAACCTGCCTCATCCAATTGGTCAATCAAAAGCGCACCGATCATACGGTCACGCGGATCTTCTGTCATGATATGCAGTTGATCCATCAAATGTTCACGCAAAGACGGCTCTTTACTTAAACGGTTTTCAAATGAATATTCAGGGTCATCAAATTTATGCGACCCACCCGCACCAACGCCGAGCATATCATTGCTGCTATCGCCGACATCGTGGCTATCGCCGCCACTTGCATATTCCGTTTCTGAGGGCTCATAAGACGCTTCGCTGCTATCACCTGATTTATCCCAATCATCTTGCGCGAAGTTATCATCCATGGAATCGCTATCTTTTTGATTGCGATCCGTCATGCTTTCATGCGTGCCACTCGCATCAACTTTTTCAAGCAATGGATTAGCCTCTAATATCTCTTCCAGATATTCGCTGAGCTCAACATTCGACAGCTGCAGCAACTTGATAGCCTGCTGCATTTGCTGGTTCATCACCAGCGTCTGACTTTGTTTAAGATTAATATTTTGCGATAGCTTGCTCATATTTGCAGTGTATCATGAATTAAGGTTGGTTACAGAGAGAATCCATCACCGAGGTAAACTTTTCGGACATCTTCGTGATTAACGATGTCGCCTGGTGTGCCTTCCATCAGGACGCGTCCATCATGCAGGATATATGCGCGATCGACAATACCTAAACAGTCGCGCACATTATGGTCTGTAATTAACACACCAATGCCGCGGGTTTTTAATTGAGCGATCAGGCCGCGAATATCGGCAACCGCAATCGGGTCTATACCGGCGAGCGGCTCATCCAACAAGATAAACTGCGGACGCCCCGCCAATGCACGCGCAATTTCCGCGCGGCGGCGCTCACCACCTGAAAGGGATATTGCAGGTGTGCGGCGTAAATGTTCAATCGAAAATTCCGCTAATAGTTCTTCAAGGAAGATATCTTGCTGACGATCAGATAAATCATTCTGCGCCTGTAAAACGGCGCGAATATTGTCTTCAACATTTAAGCCACGGAAAATTGACGATTCCTGCGGCAGATAGCCAATCCCTAAACGGGCACGGCGATACATCGGAATATGGGTGATGTCCACGCCGTCCAACATAACTTGACCGCTATCTGGGTTAATCAGGCCCGTAACAATATAAAAGCTTGTGGTTTTACCCGCGCCGTTTGGCCCAAGCAAAGCAACCGCCTCGCCCGCCTGTACATATAAGCTAACATCCCGCAAAACAGGACGCTTCTTATAGGCTTTCGAAAGATGGTGAACGGATAGACCACGTTTCACCGTTTTTAAATGGGCTCGGTTATTCATCAACTTTATAATATCACATCAAATTTGATTTCCGTTATTTTATATAAGATTTTCGCCATAAAGGTCAATCACAAGCTTGCGCTTACCCCCGCGGCGCAAGCAATAGCCATGAAAAAAGCCGGCGCGATGGCCGGCTTTTAAGTCCCATGAACTTGTTTTTATATATTATGCGACAAGCAAGCTTGCGATAAGGTCGCTCAATTCAACGTCCACACCGTCAAGATTTGCAATAGCTGTAGCGTTATTCACATTGCCGCTGCCGCTGGTATCGACAGAAAGCGTTGTGCCACCTGAGCCGTTGTCATTTGCGAAGACAAAGTCTTCAATAGATTGTGTTAGTGGATCTGTGATTGATACCAATTGCGATAGATCAAGCACGTCTTCACCAACTGTGAAATCCATAATGTCGTCAACGCCGTCTGTGATCGCCTCGAACAAGAATGTGTCATTACCGCTGCCGCCGTAAAGAACATTGTTGCCTGCGCCGCCAGAGATAACATCATCACCTTCTTGACCGAAGATCAAATCATCACCTGCGCCGCCTGTGATCACGTCATCACCGCCGCTGCGTGTGCCGCCAGAAGCAAGCTGTGTTTCTTCAGCCAATTCTTCTGCATTTGCTTTAATGTAAGCCAATGTATCGTCACGATCCCAATCTGCTGTTGTGCCTTCGCCGTTTTCTAAACGGGCGAATACATCCCAGCCAGCACCTTTCGTTGTACCAAGACCTTCAAGCAATGCCAAAATATCTGTGTTCAAGCTATCACCGAAGATGATGTCTTCGCCTGCGCCACCATTGATTACATCGCCACCAACGCCTGTTAAGCCAGTCAATGGGTTTGAATCTTTTAGGGCTGCAGTCAAATCATCAGGGTTCGTGATGTTCAAAGAGCTACCATCTGAATCGATCAGGTCAATACGGCTCAATGCTGTTGTGCCAAGCTGAATACCAACGCCGATCACTTCTGTGCTCAATGCTTTGATTGTAGATGCTTCATCTGTGCCATCGCTGCCTGTATATTCACCAACTGCGTTCGCTGTACCGCTACCAGTGCCGCCCGATGCGTTCACATAAGCATTTGGTTCACCATCAGAGATGAAATATGTGTAAGTTTCAGCTGAACCACCCAAAGCTGCATTTGGTGTTTCCAACCAGTTAATCGCGCTTTGTAACGCTGATTCGTAGTTAGTCACGCCGCCAATTTGCATGTCATTCATCAACCAATCAACCAATGCATCTGCACTTGCTTGGTCAGTAATATCGAATGTTGCTGTGCCGCGCGCTGTATTCCCGAATGGAACGATATGCACACGGATTGCGCCGTTATCATATGCTGCCAAATCATCAGCCAAGCTTTCGACCGCTGCAATCAACTTGCTTAGGCGTGTTGATCCTGTTTTCGCACCCATAGAGCCTGAAGTATCAAGGATCAATACAAAGTTATAATCCTGTGGCTGCGGTGGGATATATGTTGAGCCACCAACATCACCAACCAATACATCAGAAGCATGTGAGCCAGTGATTACACCATTTTCACCACCAACGGCGTAGTAAGTGTCTTCACCCGCGATATCATCAACATTCTCACCCACCAAGAATTTAGGGAAGCAAGACTTGATCGCAAGCTGCGCTGTATCGCTGTCGCCGTCGCTGTCTGTCAATGTATATTCAAAGACATCGCCAACACAGCCTGTGCATGTTGTTGTCACAGTTGTTGTTAGGTTGCTTGCATCGTACCAACCTTGCGCACATGTATCCCACTGTGTGAGGTAACCATCCGCGTCATATTTTGTCACGATATCTGCCACTGGGTGCAACCAAATGCCTAGATTTTGGTCGAAACCAAGACCCGTCCAATCCGCTGCGTCGCCATATGTTGGCACGTGGTTTTGGATGAAATCAGCATTCAATGTGAAGCTGTAAACATGGTTACCATTCGCATCAATCGTCGCTGTGATAGATGAGAACGGGCTGTTCGCACCAAGTGATGACGCGATTTGATCTGCCGCTTGGATACCTGCTTCAGATGAACCGTCTTTCCAGCTTGTTTGTGTGTTTTGGCCGTTATAAGCATAAGCAGAGACAACTGGAGACGCATTTGTTGAAGATGCATCAAAGTAGAATAGCGCCAATTCACCTGAACCTTTAGGGTTCGGGCCATCATTCAATGCCAATGTGAAGCCTTCAGTCGTACGACCATAAGGGTCCGCAATTGTCATTTGGAATGTGAATTCATGCGTATCTTCGTTATATGTTGTTGTTACATTCTTGATGTCGCCGCCTGCATCGCTGCCTGGAGGGTTATCTGTTGAGAATGTATATGTTGTTTCTTTCGTCATGATGTCATCACGAAGAACATATGTGTAATCACCTGTTGCATCGATAGTTAATTGACCGTAGTTACCGTCAATCACCAAGTCACCAGATGTTGGCACATCGTAGCTAACGCCTTCGAATTTCACAGATGTCACTGTGTTATCAAGGTCCGCACTTAGTTCATCATTTGATGTCACAACATTGCCTGTTGCTGTGTCTGTAAGACCCGCATCAATTTCGATCATGTCATCATTTGCGATTGGACGATCATCAATGATACAGATGTCAATTGTGTCTGTTGCGCTCAAGTCGTAATTATCAGTTACTTTCACATCGAAAGATAGGTTAATTACATCCGCTGAATTTACATCTGCGTGATCGAGTGTTTCAAACAATTCAAATGTGTAGCTTTGTGTTGCTGGGTCAATTTCCAATTCAAACACTGTAACCGCGCCCGCTGTACCAACGAAGCTGTTACCAACAACTGCGACTGTGATTGCCACGCCATTATGTGACAATGTTGGCGCTGTTGAAGAACCAGAGAATGAGAATGTACCATCAACTGGCGTAATTGATTTAATGCCGCCATTTGCATCTGTAATGTTCAAATTACCTGAAACCACAGGGCCCATTGGAAGGTCTTCTGTTACACAGTTATCTTCAACATCGATCTCTGGCTTATCAAGTGCGTTCACTTGTTTCGTGATCACGATATTTGCTTTATCTGTGTCATCATCACCGTCAATTAATGTATATTGGAATGTGTCTTTCAAGCTGTGGTTTTTGCTGTAATCAAGACCATTATCCCAGTTCGCATAAAGTGTGTATGTATAATCACCATTGGCATCAATCACCAACTGACCATAAGTACCGTTCAATACGCCTGCGCTGCTGACTGAATTGTCGTTATCCGCGCTCAACACGTCATTTGCAAGGGCATTACCAGAAACTGTGTTCTGACCATCTGCCAATGTTTTTGCATCGTTCTTTGCATCTGGAAGTGAGTCGATCACATCAACATTGATTGTGTCTGTTGCTGTAAAGCCGTAACCGTCAGTTACTTTCACATCGAAAGACACTGTGATTTCGTCAGCTGCGCCAACAACTTCATGATCAAATGTTTCGAATAATGTGAATGTGTAATCTGCTGTTGTTGGGTCAAGTGTCAATTCAAACACTTTAACCGCGCCAGCCATACCTGTGAAGGTATCACCAACAAGCGTTGTAACAATCGGTGTGCCTTGGAATGTGAAGGCACCGTTTTCTAGTGAACCAGAGGCTGCGAATGTACCATCAACCAATTCAAGAGAAGCAACACCACCATTTGCGCCCGTTACTGTGATATCGCCGCTTACTGATGGATCGGCATTACGAAGCTCTACAAGCTCTTTATCTACACCAGAAATTGTTGGCGCATTCAAAGCATCAACCATTTTGAAGAATTCAATATTGGCTGTGTCAGTGTCTGTATCGCCATCAATCAACGTGTATTCGAATGTATCAAGCGTATATTTGCCGCCTGCTGCATAATCAACACCCGCTGTTGTCGCCCAGTTCGCGTGCAATGTATAAGTATATGAACCATTCGCATACAGCGTCATGTCGCCATAAGTGCCTGTATATGTTTTCGCGATAGCAAGGTTGTCATCATCCGCACTGAATGTTGCTTGGTCGTTTGTCAAAACATTGCCTGTGATGCTTGTTTTGTCATCCGCCAATGTTGCGCTGTCATCAACAGCTACTGGCAGGTCATCAACGATTTTCACATCAATTGTGTCTGTCGCGCTCAAACCGAAATCATCAGTCACTTTCACTTCGAAAGACAATGTGATGTCATCTGCAACATTTTCAACTTCGTGATCCAAAGTTTCAAACAATGTGAATTCATATTTTTGTGTTGTTGGGTTAAGTGTTAGTTCAAACACTTTCACTGTGCCCGCCATACCTGTGTAAGTATTGCCAGAATATGATGTTGTGATCGCTGTACCTTTGTAAGATAGCACGCCACCTTCCAATGAACCTGATGCATTGAATGTACCTGTGAATTCAATCTTATCCACGCCGCCATTCGCGCCTGTCACGCTTAGGTCACCAGATGTGCTTGGGTCAGCATTACGCTCTTCGTGAAGAACTTTATCTGTTGCTTCCAATGTTGGTGGGTTAAGCGCATCAACGATTTTAGAGAAATCAAGTGTTGTCTCTGATGTATCGCCATCGCCATCTGTAAGGATGTATTTAAACGTATCTAATGTGAATGTACCGCCAACGCTGTAATCAACGCCTGCTGTTGTCGCCCAATTCGCATGCAATGTATATGTATATGAACCATTTGCGAAGATTGTTAGGTCACCATATGTACCTGTAAGGCTTGAGCCTGCAGATACTGTGTTTGACGCATCAACGCTGAAATGGTCGTTTGTTGTTACGTCACCACTGATAGATGTTTCAGTGTCTGAAAGCTGTGCACTATCTGCGTTAGCAAGTGGGTTATCATCAATAACGTTCACTGTAACTTTTGTTGATGTGCTAAGACCGAACTCATCAGTGATTGTCACACCGAAGTCCATGATCATTTTATCATCAGAGGCTAGGCCTTCTTCATGATCAAGTGGCGCCCATTGAGTATACAAATATTCAAATTCGCCTGCTGCATTTTTATAAAAAGACAGCTCAAACACTTTCTGCCCAGCAGCATCCTTACCAACAAAACCATATTGCTCAATTCCTCCAAATGGTGGAGGAAGCGGAGCGCCACCTTTTGCTGTCACCGTTACTGGAGATCCATTTGAGAACAAGCCGCCAACATTATTCTCACCATAAACACCATTATATTCAACTGAGGTAATTTCACCATTTGGGCTAGTGATTGATAACGTATTAGAAGCTGAAATGATATGAACAGTTCCTGCTGCATGATCAAAGCCAAGTGGCGCGTCTTCTGTCACTGTTACTTCTGAAGGTGCGGCTTCAGGGTTTGGCAGTTTGTTGAAGTCTTTGTTGAATGTAATTGTTGCGATGTCTTGGTCGCCATCGCCATCAACAAGCGCGTAAGAGAATGTATCAAGCGTATATGTACCGTTTGTTGTGTAATCAACACCCGCAAGGTCAGCCCAGTTGTTGTATAGGGCGTAGCTGTAGTTACCATCTGCATCTACTGTGAAGTTACCGTATGTACCAGCAACAACATAACCTGTCACAAGGTTATCTGCATCCGCGCTGAATAGGTCGTTATCTGTTACATCGCCAGTGATCAAGTTTTGACCATCCGCCAATGTCGCCGCATCGTTAACCGCATCAGGATTATCATCATTCACATAAGCTGTGATTTTGCTATCAACTGTTAGGCCGTATTCGTCAGTGATTGTGATGCCGAATTCAATGCTCATCTGGTCATCAGATGCGCCGCCTTCTTGGTGATCCAATGTTGCGTATTGAGTATATGTATATTCGTAAATACCTGCATTATTTGTGATCACGATATCAAACACTGTTTCGCCTGTTGCGTTTGTACCAACAAGGCCAGTGGCTGTTTGCGCGATGGTCACAAGTGAACCATTTGATGTTAGCGTGCCAACATTGCTTGAATATGTGCCGTTATATGCGACTGATGTGATATCGCCATTCGGGCTATGTGCCAAAATAGAGTTATCATCAGAGATAATTTTTACTTTGCCTGTAACTTGATCAAGATCTTCTGTCACAGTTACTGCATTTGGCTCAGCTGTTGGCGGTGGAAGTGCTGCGACATAACCATCAAAGCTTAATGTCGCCGTATCGCTATCGCCGTCGGCGTCTGTATATGTATATGTGAATGTGTCGAAATCATATGTTTTGCTAACACTGTAATCAACGCCCGCAAGTACATCCCAGTTATTCAACAAGGTGTAATCAAATGAGCCATCTGCGTTAATGACCAAAGTACCATATGTACCGTTAATTGTTGTCGCGCCGATAACTGTTGTACCGTCAACATTTGTCACTGTTGATGTGATGTCATCACTATCTGTATCTGCACCGCCTGTGTTAAGGCCTGTGATAACGTTACCATCAACATCCAAGTCCGTGAATGGTGTCATTGATACGTGATCATCTGCCGCGACTGGAACGCTGTCGATCACGTCGATTGTGAATGTGCCAGATGCTGTATCACCCGCGCCATCAACCGCTGTGATGCCGAATTCAAGTGTAATTACATCTGTTGGGTTTGTTGGGTCTGCGTGGTCAATACCATCATAAATAACGAAGCTGTAATCACCTTGGTTATCAAAAGTGATTGTGAATACTGTACGGCCGCCTACTGTTGCGCCTTCATAACCATTTGCTGTCGCTGTTACGATAACCGCTTCGCCTAATGATGTTAATGTGCCGCCCGCAAGTGAACCAGATGCAGAGAAACCTGCTGTGCTTGGTGCGATTGAACCAAAACCATCTGAATCAAAGAATACTGGCAATGTGCCATTTAATGTTGTTGGCTGCGCTGGAATCTCGTTAACAAGCTCTTCGCTTGGGCCAAATTCTGGTGGCGTCACCAAACGCTCTGGCGCGTCTTCTTGTGGAAGTACGCGGTCTTGAGAATATTCAATGCCATATTGCAATGCTGTTGGTGCAATCGGGCCAATTTCGTTCAATGGCGCAACTTGTTCAGATGAGAATACAGAGCTAAAGCCATAACCGCCACGTGCACCAGGCGCTGCGCCCTCACCAGCCGCCGGTTCAATTGTCGCGAGTTGTTCAGCGATATCGCCTGCCGCAGGCTCAACAGCCGCAAATTCTTCAGCTGCGCTATCCATTGTTGGGGCTTGTGGTTCAACTTCTGCAACCATTTCTTCTGCGAAAGCATTCGCCAAAAGAACATCAAGATTTACAACAACGCCGCTCGCCAATTGAATAGCTTCGATGCCTTCAGCACCCGAAATAACGACTGAGCCTTGTTCGCCCATATCAATTGTAAGTTCTTCGCCTTGTTTTGTGATTTTTGCGTGAGAGAGATCAACATCAAGTTTTAATACGCCGCCTTCAGCCACAACGTAGTTTTCAACCATGCCTTCTGGGGCGCCAATAACCTGCATTTCGGTGATTTGCGCTGTCGTCCATGACTGACCTGCGTTTAGCGTATCAACCAGAGATGAAATCTCAATCGCTTTACCGTCGCTGAAAATAATGAAGCTTTGCGCTGAACCTGAAAAATCAAGGTCGCTATAACCAACCACCGTGCCATCGTTCAAAATAATCTCAAGCATATTTTGATTGCCGAGTCTTATTTCTTGTACGTCAGATTGTGTAAACTCTGCGTTGATTGATTGATTGGTCATTATATTCTCCTCACAAACGGCTACCGCCATTAAAAAACTACCTACCGCCTAAGCGCAAATAAAACATTTGCATAATTTTTGCCCAGATTATCAGCAAGTTATATATGTCTCTTGTAAACACATCTTGCGAAAATCTCGACGCACTAAGCGCAAAATTAATTAGAAATTAACAGTTTTTTAACCTATTTGAGGAAAAGAGTCAAACTAAAATTATGTTAAATTAGAAATATTCATGTTTAATCGGGGCTCACGCCTGACATATATATTTACTGACCATAAAATTGAGTAGCGAATCACGCCCGCCTTCACGGCCAATTCCAGACTGTTTAACGCCACCAAAAGGAATCGATGCATCGGAGATTCGCACTTCGTTAATACCGACCATACCGAATTGCAACTGCTGGGCGATATATGCTGTTAAATCTTGATCCGCACCATAGACATAAGCCGCAAGGCCATAGCTTGTTTCATTGGCCCGCGTGATCACGTCATCAATATCATCAAATTTATAAACACAAGCAATTGGGCCAAAAATTTCCTGCTGTGGGGCTTGGCACTCATCTGCGCAGGCGAAGATATGCGGCGCGACAAAAGGCGCAGGCAAATCCATATGGCCGCGATAAATTAATTCCGCATAGTCACCCTGCAATTGGCTCAAAAATTTTTGCATATTTTCGTATGCGCGCGCGTGTATCAATGGGCCAATCTCGACTCCATCATCAAAACCATTGCCGATTTTAGCCGCCGCAACACGGGCGACAAAGCGCTCTATAAATTGGTCATAGATTGACGCCGCGACAAAAAGGCGATTGGCACAAATACAGGTTTGCCCAGCATTTCTAAACTTACTGGCAAAGGCGCCCTCGACCGCCTTATCCAAATCCGCGTCAGCGCAAATGATAAACGGCGCATTCCCGCCGAGTTCTAACGATAGCTTGGTGACATTGGTCGCGCTGGCGGCGATTAACGACTTACCGACCGCGGTTGAGCCTGTGAAGCTGACCATACGCACGCGCGCATCATTAAACACGATATCTGAAAAAAGCGCCGCGGATTCACGCGGCAAGATAGCGAGCGCGAAAATTTCAGCGGGAATACCTGCCTTCTGCGCTAACTTTACAAGAGCCAAAGCCGAAAGCGGGGTGTCTTCCGCAGGCTTCAAAATAACGGCGCAGCCTGCCGCCAAAGCGGGCGCGACCTTTCGCGTGACCATCGCGCTTGGAAAATTCCACGGCGTGATTGCGGCGACCACACCAAGGGGCTCATAAACAACCTTGTTCACCGCGCCCTCAACATGCGATGGCGCTTCGTAATCGTGGCTTTGTGTACATAAATCCGCTGACCATGCGATATTTTTCAACGATGCCGCAATTTCAGCCTGCGCTTCTTTATAAGATTTACCTTGCTCCAATGTTAATAGCGCGGCCAATTGGTCTTGGTCTTGCGCGGCGAGGTCATGCCATTTTTGAAGGGTGGCCCTTCGATATTCAGGGCTATGCGCCGCCCATTCAAGCTGCGCAAAGACTGCATCTGAAATTTTCTGGCGGATTTGCGGCGCGCTATCTGGCTCTATTGACGCGATAACAGCGCCATTTGATGGATCTATAACCTCTAATGCGTCTACCGCATTCGATTGACCACCCATAAGTGCATATAAACAGTCTTTTGCAACGTCATAGTTGTTCACAATCTTTACCTTTTGTAATTTATTTGCTAGCATATACACGTGTATTCATATTTTATAGAATTATATATGCTTTGTAATATTTCATTATTTTATACTTAAAAGCAGGCAAAATGGGGTTAAAATTTGAAAAAATAAGTGTTCTGGTCGTTGATGACACGCAATCCATGCGTAATTTAATTGCGTCCGTCCTCGAAGCACTTGGCGTTGGTACAGTGTATCAGGCTAGCAATGGGGAGCAAGGCTATAATATATTTTGCCAGCAAAACCCCGACATTGTTTTAGCCGACTGGCTCATGGAGCCGATGAACGGCATTGAACTCACCAAAAAAATCCGTACAACCCCTGGCTCGCCGAATAAAATGGTGCCAATCATTTTGATTACGGGCTATAGCGCGCGTCCACGCGTTGAAGAAGCACGCGATTGCGGCGTGACAGAATTTTTGGTAAAGCCTTTCGCGGCGCAAGACCTTACACGTCGCCTGCAACATGTCATCAATAACCCACGCAACTTTATCGATTATAACGGTTATTTTGGCCCTGACCGCCGCCGTAAAGCAACGGAAGACTATCAAGGGCCACGCCGCCGTGAAGAAGATTTCGAAGATGCATGGAGTGTCGGTTAACTCTTTTTAAAGGCTTTCACTGTATTTTTAATTTACGTGTAAATGCTTTTATTCCAAGCTTTATGCATATTGAATAGGATCAAAGGTAAAATGTATATGTCAGAACAGGCGCATAATAGTGGCGGCAGCAAAGCTAAAGTCATTACCGCAAGCCGCATGCTCCAAGCAAAAGCAGGGCGCGGCAAAATTGCTGACGAACGAATCCAAGCCTGCGAAGTCGCGCTTGAAAAAAATACGCAAGAATTTCTACCTGTTGCTATGGATTTCCTTAAACAATTAGAAGTCGCCCTTGAACTGGCCACCAAAAACGAAGGCGGCAATCTTGATGAACATAAAAGCCGTCTGTTCAAGCCGGTTTTTGACCTTAAAGCCAATGCCAAAATGTTTAAATATGATTTGGTCACAATCATGACCAACATCATGGTCGATTTTCTTGAGAAGATTGAAACCATGGATAAAGATGCGGTCGAGATTGTCCGTGCCCATCACAAAACCCTCACGCTGATTGTCCTTAAAAAAATGAGCGGCACTGGCGGTGAAGCAGGTAAAGCGCTGACCAAAGAACTACAAGGCGCATGCCAACGCTATTTCGCCAAGCGTAAGCCACAGTAAAATTCACTATTATTATTTTATATTGATTATTTGAACGGCTTTAGCCAAGGTCGCGCATACGGCGGCGGCGAATACGTGCCAATGCATAACGTTTTTCCCCCACCATAGTGTGGCGCAACGCACGCAAAGCCGATGGGAAGGTCAAACCATGTTTTTCCAAGATCACGAAAATAATGGTCGAAATCACGCAAAACGCCAAACTAATTGGGCGCGCATAAGGCAGCAAAATCAAATAAGGCAAAGCCGCTCGAGAATCCATGCTAAAAAAGCGCATTGGGCGTGTTGTATTGCGCCAGTGCCAATTTACCTGTTCTTGTGCGTCATGTGGTGAACTCATCGCTATATACCCTAAAATCTACGCGCGGATTAACCCGAATTGGTTACTTATAAGATTCTAATAAAATAACGACTAAAAAGAAACAGGAATCGTCATTTTATCGCTCTATTGCTTATATTAACGCGTCAACCTTACCATTGTCTTAACAGACCTTTACATAAACGCATAGCTTTGCTAGACTGCCGCCAATCAAAAAAATAACAAAAATATGGGAGGCCACAACATGGATAAAGCAGACATCAGAACGCTGATCAATTCTTATGCTTATTTAGCGCCTGAATATGGACCAAAACTGACCAACCATTTGCCGATGGCCATCCACGCACTTTATGAGATTGGCGCATCCGAAACTCAAATCGATGCTTTTACCAAAGACCATATCCGCGCCCGCGGACTGCGCCCATTAAAACAAAAAAGCAAAACCATGCTCACAGCAGGCAATTACACCAATTTCCTCGGCACGCGTGATTATTATTTCGCACAAGATAAATTCTTTACGCGTGAAATCAGTAAATTAGGCAGCGAAGAAACCTTGAAACGTCACATCAATACATTAATGCATGGTGTTTGTGGCTGTGCCTTCCATGGTTTAATCCGTACCGCTTATGGCATTTGGTCTGACAATGATGCCGAAGTCGCACGCGGCCTTGCCTATTGGGCAGACACGCATCAAAGCATCACATCTGTTGCGCCGACATTATCATCCCAAGGCGCAAGCCTGCGTGATGCCTTTGCCTTAGCGCATCAAGCGCATCAAAATGGTGATTTCGCGCATTTACCGCATAGCGCGCCGAATATTTTTAGTAAGATTAAAGCCGTGAGCGATACGCCCGCCTTTCAAGATTTATTACAGAATAATCCATTAAGCGACCAAGTCACGCTTGCGGATTTCCGCACGATCGCGCTTGAAATGTATCAGGCACAAAGCAATTTCACGACGTTACATGGCCTGACCGCCATTCACGCCTTAAGCAGCCTTTATAACAAAGCGGCCGCGCAAGACACATTACTCGCAACTATGGGGCAGGCGGCGCTCGCGACATATCTTTCAGTCGGTGCACCAGAAATAAATGATCAAAACAAACCGCAGACGCATATCACAGATCCATCAGAGCTAAGCGCTGCCTGGGACGTGATCCGCAATTCAAGTAATGATCATGCGATTAAACTGGCTTATTCTGCGCGTGAAGAATATCAAGCGACAAAAAATACAGATTATTTACAAATCATCTATGATATTGCCGCGCCAAAGCTGCCTTAATGTAAGCGCTCAACGGCAAAAACTTTTGATGGCGCTGCAAATTCAACGCCCATTTGCGGCAAGTATAATTCACGGCGCGCCGCCGCATTGGTTCTCGTGAACAAGGCATGAAGCGCCCCCGCGGTCAGGCCGAGCGCATCCGCAACAGCGCAGCCCTTTACAATATGCCCAAGGAAAGTTGCCGCCGTCACATCGCCCGCGCCATTCGGCATCGGGTCGAGCGAGAAGCGCGGCGTTTTCACGACATATACCCCCGCATCCACATCCGATAACAGCATGGCAATTTCATTCAACGGCAAGTCAATCGGGTGATAAGATGTCATTAACACGGTTTTTGCACCACCTTGATGCAATTTAGCGCAGGCCTGTATCGCGCTTTGATGATCGGTAATTTCAACGCCAGATAGATACGATGCTTCAAACTGGTTGGGAATTAAAATATCCGCAGCATGTAAAGCCTGATCTTTAAAAAATTCAGGCACATCATCACGCACAAAAAAACCGCGCCCAACATCGCCCATAACAGGGTCGCAGCCATATAAACAGGCAGGATTTTCTTTGCGAATGTCATTTAGGGTCTCAAGCACCAAAGCACCAAGGGCTGAATCCCCCATATAGCCCGTCAGCACCGCATCAATTTGCGGGAAGAGGCCGCGCGCTTTTATGCCTTCAATCAAGGCGGTTAATTCATCAAGCGCCGTGATACGGCCGCGCCAATCACCATAGCCTGTATGGTTGGAAAAATGCACGGTGTTCAAGGCAATGACATCATGCCCCAACGCTTGCAAAGGCGGGATTGCGGCGCAATTGCCGACATAGCCATAAGCCACATGTGATTGAACAGATAAAATTAAACTCATATCAGGCAACGCTCGTTCGTTATTCATGCTTTATTATCGCTTGAAGCGCGATATAAGTCACTGATGATTTGTACAAAATTTTGAATATTGATTTTATTCTGTTCGACTTCCGCCAGAATATCTGCACGCATTAATGCTGGCGCCGCCAAACAATCCATGACCGCCTTAGCCCAAGCGTCCGCCCCTTGATTTAAAGGCAATACGCTGCAGGCCTCAGGTGAAATACGTGCCTCTTCTGGCACATGCTCACTCATAATAATCGGCAGCCCCGCCGCTTGCGCTTCCACCGCGACTAAGCCGAGGCCTTCATATAATGATGGAAAAATAAACACGCCATTAATCGCCCGCAAAATTTTATGAGCATCATAACGCGTTCCTGCAAAAATCACCTTATCTTGCAAGCACAAAGACGAGACCTTCTCAACAATAGACGGGCGTAAATCACCATCACCAATCAATAAAAGCCGTCCGGTAAAGCCAAGCTTTTTCACCATCTGGTCAAAAACATCAATGATAAAGTCGTGATTCTTGGCCGTCGAAAAACGGCTAATATTCACAACAATTTGTTCATCGGCTTTTATGCCCAAAGACGCACGCGTGGCTTCTGCATCAAAAGGCGCATGGAAATTTGAAAAATCTACCCCCATTGGCTGAATCGTGAGCCCCGCATTTTCCGCATGTTCTTCACCATAAATCACGGTTGTGACTAAGCGGCTCACCGCAATGATATGGGTCGCAAAACATTTGATGAGGCCTTTTAAACCGACACGATAAAGCGCCGCCAATATACCTGCGCGCTCAGGAAGCTTATTGTGAATATGGGCGATACGCTGCCTCACCCCCGCAAGGCGCGCCAAAAACATGATCACGCCTGAAAATAAATAGGTGTGGGCATGCACCACGTCATAACCCTTAGCGATTCGCAAGAAAGCGGGCGCAAATGATCCCAAGCGTTTAAAAGACCCAACCGGAATAATTTTACAGCCCATGGCCCGCGCCGTAGCCGCTAAAGGCGTATCAACATCGCGCTCAACTAGAAAATCCAATTGGAAAGCGTCATGATCCATAAAGGCGAACGCATCGACCAAGCCCTTTTCAATGCCGCCCATATCCAAAACAGGGACAACATGCAAAATGCGAATCTTTTGTGTGGGCGGTGAGGACATTTATCTATTTTCCGTGATGAATCCGAAAAGGCCGCGTTTAAACAACTATAAATAACTTACAGATCCCAATTTATGCGGTCATGGCCTTTTTTCAAAGGCTTAAATATTTCACACACATAAAAAATAAAAAAAATCTATATGTAGTGTTTAAAAAACCGCTATTTATACTATATATTGATAATACAGCGTATTCGCGCTGTTCATTTAGGATCAACGAATATATGTGGAGAAGAGTCATAAAAGACTCGGATTCTTTGGCCACGCTCATATATTGGTTGGTGTTCATAAAATTTTTGCTTCAAGGAGTATGCAGCCCATGTCAGACAACGCCGTGACAAATGCACTAGATACAGGTGCACTTATCAATAAAATGGAAGACATCAGTGATGATGTGACGAATTCAGATTGCCAACTTTTGCAAGAACGTCACGTTTATAAACCATTCCTCTACCCATGGTGTTACGAAGCATGGTTGACGCAGCAGCGCCTACACTGGTTGCCAGAAGAAGTGCCAATGGCGGAAGATATTCGCGATTGGAAACATAAATTATCGCCTTCAGAAATTAACTTGCTGACACAAATTTTCCGTTTCTTCACACAGTCTGACGTTGAAGTGAACAATTGCTATATGCGTCACTATTCACGCGTATTCGGTCCAGTGGAAGTACAGATGATGCTGTCAGCATTCTCGAACATCGAAACTGTGCATATTGCCGCCTATTCACATTTGCTTGATACATTGGGCATGCCAGAAGTCGAATACCAAGCTTTCTTGAAATATAAAGAAATGAAGGACAAATTTGATTACCTTCAAAATGTTTCAATGAAGAGCCGCCGCGATATTGCGAAAACAATGGCAATGTTTGGTGCGTTTACCGAAGGTTTGGCGCTTTTCGCTTCTTTCGCGATTTTGATGAACTTCCCACGCTTCAACAAAATGAAGGGCATGGGTCAAATCGTTACATGGTCTGTGCGTGATGAAACATTGCACTGCCTATCAATGATTCGCCTATTCAATGCCTTCTTGCAAGAAAACCCAGATATTTGGGATGACGAGCTGAAAGCTGAAATCACAGAATGCTGTAAAGTTACAGTTGAGCATGAAGATGCCTTTATCGACCTATGTTTTGAAATGGGCGATATCGAAGGTTTGAAACCAGAAGAAGTAAAACAATATATCCGCTTCATTGGTGACCGCCGCTTGCAACAGCTTAACCTTAAGCCAGTTTACGGTATCGAGAAGAACCCATTGCCATGGATGGACGAAATCCTTAACGGCGCGGAGCACACAAACTTCTTCGAAAACCGTGCGACAGAATATTCACGCGCATCAACACAAGGCAACTGGGAAGATGTATTCTCAGAAAAAGCCTTTGGCGACGCCGCTTAACATTTAACTTATCTAATAAAAAGCCGTCAATTTTTGGCGGTTTTTTTTATTGACTCTTGCACTGATTATGTCTAAATGTGGCGGTTCAATAATAACATAAAGGGAGCCAAAAATGTCAGAAACTAGTTACGATGATGCAGTCACTTTTTTTAACGGCCAAACAAACTGTACTGCCGATGACATCAGCTATACCTATGATAATCAGAAAAATATTTTGATAAAACATTATAACGAGACCCAAGGCGACCTTGCTGGTGGCGCAATATGTTTTATCGGCGCCGCTATTTCAGGCACAATCATGCTCAACAGCTTCCATAACGTATATACCGCGCCAGATGAGGCCGCAGCAAAAGAAGCTATGCCAGATATTTCAGTTGGGCTCTCTTTAGTTTTTGGGTTTCTAACTTATGGCGCAGTTCGCGCGACTAAAAAGATCTGCAAAGCCGTGGAGCGCGAAGTTGCAAACACACCACGCAAACAAACAACACCCGTCATGTAAGGATCAAATCATGAGCGAAGCAAAATACGATGGTGCCGTTAATTATTTTAACCAAGCAAGCCAATACACCATGGATCAAATCCGTTACACCTATGATGCGGATAAGAATATGCTGATCAAGCTACACAAAGATGCTGAACATCACCAAAAAGAAACACTGGAAAGTGCTACTGGCCTAGCAATCGCGGGCGTATTTGCCGTAAGCAGCACCTATGAAGCGCTTGAAAAAGACAATTGGAGCCAACATGGTCCAGATTGGAGCCTTGGTTTCATGGCGATATTCGGCATTGGCGTTGCATATCACATCGCCAATAAAAGACGCGCGATCAAAGCGGTTGAACGCAATGTCTCTGCCGATAAAGCATCAAAAAATAACATTGTGATGTAAATAGATAAAAAAGGGAGAATAAAATGAGTAAAGAAGAATACAATCACGCGATTAATTACTTTAACCAGAACAGCGCCTGCACAATGGATCAAATCCGCTGCACATATGATGCAGACCAAAATGCATTGATTATGGATCACTATAAAGCAAAAATCCAAAGCAATAATGCACAAACATTTGCCATTCTTGCTGGGGGTATTGCTCTTATAAAAGCGAACGACGCTATAAATTGGGTACAAAACGAAAACAGCACCATTGCGGATGCACCGATAGCCAGCGTAGGGCTCGTTAGTCTTTTTGCTATTGCTGCTGCGAAGAAAGCTTGGGATAGACGCAAAACCATCCAAGCGGTTGAACGTAATGTGCAAGCAGATCAAAGCAGCACGCATAAACCAAGTTTTTAAGCGCGCGCTAAAAAACAAATTGTCAAATGACATGATCACACGTTAAAATTTGGCAGATTGATGGAATTCGATACGAAATCTAATCTGGTATGAATTAAATGGAGTTTAAGATGAAAACATTTGGCCTATTGGCAACGGCGGCAATTTTGACATTATCTGTCAGCGCATGCAGCAACACTTTCCACGGCGTGGGACAAGATATTGAAAAAGCTGGCGCGAAAATTCAGGACGCGACAAAATAATTAAAAAAAGGCGCTAAAAATAGCGCCTTTTTTATTTCTACATTCTTCGGCAAAAAAAAAGAGCCGGCACTAAGGCCGGCTATCAAGTTTACAGGGAGTTGTAGAACCTTAAAAAACGTTGCTTATTCCAAAACGCTGAGCATTTCTGCGACCAATGGATGGCGCACAATGTCAACCGCTTCGAGGCGGACATGGCCGATATTTTCAAGCGTGCCTAATTTTTCTTCTATATCGGTCAAGCCTGACATACCGTCCAACAAATCGCTTTGACGTGGGTCACCGGTCACAACCATCGTTGCATTCCAACCCAAACGTGAAAGCAGCATCTTGAGCTGCACATAGGTACAGTTTTGCGCTTCGTCGATAACGATGAAGGCATTGTTTAATGTACGGCCGCGCATGAAACCAACGGGCGCAATTTCGATTGTGCCATCATCCATCAACTGACGAACGCGTTTACCGCCCAAACGATCACCGAGCGCATCAAATAATGGGCGAAGGTAAGGCGCCATTTTCTCATGCATATCCCCTGGCAAATAACCAAGGCTCTCGCCCGCTTCCATTGCTGGGCGTGACAAGATGATACGTTCAACTTCACCGGCCTCTAGCGCGTCGACAGCGGCGGCAATCGCCAAATAAGTTTTACCTGTACCCGCTGGGCCAATCGCTAATGTAACATTATGCTCTTTAATCGCCTCCATTAACTTCTGCTGCCCTTCGGAGCGTGGCTTAATACGGCGCACGAAACTTTTATCACGCATATTATCAATGGCGTCATCGAGAGGATGCCAATCAGCCGTCCCAAAGGCACGCACAACATTATTCTCATGCTGCTTTTGTGGGGATGCTTTTACTCTTTTACGTGTCTTCTTAGCCATGGGTTGCTCCTATGGTTTGGGTTTGCGGGAAGGAAAAAGATGGGAGAGTGGTGACGCAAGGAAATTGGCCTTCTGCCAAAACGCCACGAGAGAAAGAAAAAATCTGCAGAAAAAAGATACAAAAAAACTGGCTCGGAAAATTCCTGAAAAGCCAGTTGGTAAAGCCTGTGAAAAGCGCGGTGGTCAGTGATATGGTCAGTTGTCCGGTTGGAACAATCAGTGGCGGCGGGGTTTCCAGCACAGCCAGTGTTGGGTCACTGTGCCAATCAATCCGTTTATGATGTAATATCGACTGAACTGTCAAAATAGGCGAATCTCCTTAGGAAGAGAATAACTTAAAGTAATGCTATCATAAATTTTCTTGCGATTCTAGGGGGAGTATTGATAGATTTACACAGATTTTAAGAAAAACTTAAGAATTACGCTTGAAATAAAGGAATAGAGCCGCGTGGAGATTACATTTTCTGATATACAAAAAGCCCAAGAAGCCATTAAAGGGCATGTTATTCGCACACCAACCGTGCGTGCGACTCGCTTATCTTTGCGCACAGGCGTAAATATTTTCCTGAAACTTGAAAATTTACAGCACACTGCCTCCTTTAAAGCGCGCGGCGCATTAAATTGTCTGCTGAATTTAAATGAAGAACAGAAAAAACGCGGCGTTGTGGCAAGTTCAGCGGGCAACCACGCACAGGGCGTCGCCTTTCATGCGACCCGCCTTGGCATTCCATCAACCATCGTCATGCCAAAGGGCACGGCCTTTAATAAAATTCAGCGCACAGAAGAATTTGGCGCGAAGGTTATTCTGGCGGGTGACAATTACGATGAAACACAAGGCTTCACCCACCGCCTTGCTGAAGAAGAAGGCTTTACGTTTGTCCATCCATTTGATGACCCCTATGTGATTGCGGGTCAGGGCACATTAGGCGTTGAAATGCTCGAAGACCGTCCTGACCTTGATAGGGTCATTGTGCCAATTGGCGGCGGCGGACTAATTTCAGGCGTTGCGACCGCCGTGAAGCATATGAATCCAGACATTGAAGTCATTGGTGCGCAGGCCGAGCTTTATGACGCAGTAAAGCGTCACTATGACGCGAATGACACACATGTGATTGGCGGCCCAACATTGGCGGAAGGCATTGCCGTTAAACGCCCCGCTGAACGTACCATGAAAATTATTCGTCAATTTGTGACCCGCATTGAAACCGCAAGCGAGGAACAAATTGAAGACGCGATTTTCAACCTCTTAAGCTCTGAAAAATTAGTGGCTGAAGGGGCGGCTGGTGCAGGCCTTGCCGCGATATTAAAAAATAAAGCTGAGTTCAAAGGACAAAATGTCGGCCTTGTCCTTTGTGGCGGCAATATTGATTCGCGCTTACTTTCAACGCTTATCTTGCGTGGTATGCTGCGTGAAGGACGCATCACGCGACTACGCTTTGAAATTGATGATACACCGGGTCAATTGGCAGATATCTCTCGCCTGATTGGTGAAGCGGGCGCAAACGTGATCGAGGTCATCCACCAACGTTTGATGCAAGCCGTCCCACTTAAAAAGGCAGAGCTTGATATTGTGATTGAAGCGCGCGACTCTGACCATGTGAATGACATTGTCGACAAGCTACGTTCCAAAAATTTCAAAGTTAACCAAATGAATGAAGTGGCGTAAACCTGATGAGTGAAGCTGCAATTGCTTTGGTGAAGCTAATCGATTCAGGTGCATTGACCCTGAACGCACCGATGGATAAAACGGCAATCTTGGCGATGCAGGACGCCTCAGCCCTCGCGCCTTTGATTGGGGAGGGCGCGCCGCAAATCTGGTGTCCTTTCTACCCATGGGCCAAAAGCCTCAGCCAGAATTTCACAAAAGCCTTGAGCGAAACATTACCCTTAAGTCAAAAAGCCGATTGCATCATCGTTTTGCCATCCAAGCAGAAAGACGAAACGGCCTATATGATTGCCGCCGCGCTTTCATCGTTGAATGAGGGCGGCGAAATGATTGTTGGCGCTGCGAATGATGCAGGCGGCAACCGTCTTAAAAATACCATTGAATCTTTTGGTGGTGACGTTTTGGATACACATGCCAAAAACAAGTGCAAAATCATCACGGTGCAATGCACCGCAGATGCACTTAAGCATGACACAATACACGCCGCCTTGGCGCAGGCCGCGCTACAGCCTATTCTGGATGGGGCATTCATATCACAAATTGGTTTATATGGCTGGGATAAGGTTGATATTGGTTCCGCCTTATTGGCGCAGGTCATGGATAATGACCTCCACGGCCTTGGCGCAGATTTCGGTTGTGGCTATGGCTTCCTCACCCGCGCCATATTAAACGCAAACCCGAAAATACGCGCCTTATACGCGATTGATGCGGAAAAACGCGCGGTTGATTTACTGCGTCAAAATGTTGTGGGTCATGACTCGGTATTGCACCCCGTCTGGGATGATTTAAGCGCGCCAGATCGCCTGCCCAAAAATCTCGACTTCGTGGTGATGAACCCACCTTTTCATAGTGGCAAATCGACCGAAAGCAGCCTTGGGCGTCAATTTATTGCCACGGCGCATATGAGCCTGAAACGCTATGGCCGGCTGTTTATGGTCGCGAATACGCATTTACCGTATGAGCGCACATTAGACGAACTGTTCCATAAACATCACATTATGGCGCAAGCGCATGGCTATAAAGTGTTATATGCCGAGAAGTAGATTCAATTAGATAAAATCTAAAGCGCAAAGATGGGTGTAGAAGGCCTTTTTATTGACATTGGCCTCACCCGGATAGAGCTTCATAAATATATTATAAGCGGAAATCAGCTTGCGGCTTGAGCTTTTGACGTAAGGATGGGATGCATAGTTTTTATACGCATCCTTCATATAGCCTTCTGCCCCGTGCCATTCTTCAAAGAATTGCCATTGTTCACGCAGCGCTTCGATAACCAAACTTTGCGTTTGATAATGGTCATGCGGCGTTTGTAAGTTCATCAACTTATTAATCGCTTGTTCATAAGCGGCGCGATAATACTCCATATCATAGTCGTAGCCATAATACATAAGCTGTAACAATTCGACGCGTAATACGACGGCATCGTCAATCGCCGTAAAAAAGTCGTTGAGATATTCTGCCTTCATGGCATCAAGCGTCGAGCTGTAAGGATCATAAATCACGCGCTCTTTTGGGATCGCCTCATAGGCTTCATCAATCGTTAGGCCTTGCGCATGCGCTACATTTAGCCCCGCAGCCTGCAATGCCAAGATACTCATCCATAAAGCTGTTTTTTTAAACATTGAATTCCCCCTCCTTGTTTAAACTTGGTAATCGCCTGCGCAAAAATACGGCTTCAAAGTGATTTGCGCAGGGAAAACATTTACGGTGCACATGCCTTACGCTGGTCGCGTAGGAATGCTTTATACAGATGATTTATGCTATTGCTATCATGGTTTTGCGTTTCGAAGCTACCCTGCTCATCTGCGCGCTTTTTTGCCGCGGCAATTTTAGGTCCATAAGAACAGTAACCAACATTCGCAAGCACCATGTTACGAATACTCATTTGTGGCGCGCCGCCTGATGGATATTCATCTTTTAAACTTTTGCTCAGCTGCGCTATGCGCTGTAGCCCATCTTTTGGCACCTCATTAGGCGGCATATACTGCACTTCAGCAATGGCGCAAATTTCTTGAATACGTTTTTCTGTCATTGTGGGCTCTTGCAAAATAGTCGCGCGGATTTCATTTTGCTTCTCCACAAGCTTATCCAGACCACCATATTGATGATTATATAAAAACGTATCGTAAGGTTCACCGATCATACAGCGACAAAATGTTTCATCACCACCACGCAATTTACACGCATCAAAAAACGGCTGACGTAAGTCCCCTTGTGCATTTGCATTGGTGATGGCACTAAAGGCACAAAGAATGAGCATGAAAACAAATAAGATTTTTGATTGGTTCATTACAAATGCCTTTTCTATCTAATGCTCATTTTACATTTACCACCCAGCTATCGACCTCTGGCGCGCTCAACACTGACAATTTGTGGTGTGGCACGCAGCGCCGCGATAACGTTGTTTAAATGTTTGGTATCACTGACATAAACGTCAATCAACATGTCCCAGAAATCAATCGAACGTGATGTGATTTTAAGGTTAGTGATGTTGCCACCGCTTTTACCAATCACGGTTGATAGCGTCCCCAAAGCGCCTGGTTCGTTCATAATCGTCACCGATAGACGGCCAATGCGTGCCTCTGGTGCATCTGGGCCATCGCCCCATGATACATCGAGCCAACGTTCAGGCGTATCCGCGAAGTTTTCAAGCGTATCACAATCAATTGTATGGATGGTCACGCCCTTACCCGTCGTCACAATGCCGACAATGCGATCACCCGGCAATGGGTGACAACAACGTGCAAAATGCATCGCCATGCCCGGAATAAGGCCAACAATTGGCATCGGCGTATTAGATTTGCTGTTCGACTTTTTCGACATATATTCGTTAATGTCATCCAAGCTTGGGCGCACAGGTTCAGTATTATGGCTTGGGAAAATCGCCTTAAAGACTTCACGCGCGACAATATTGCCTGAACCAATGCCCGCAAAGACATCATCAGCGTTATTTTCTTTGAACTTTTCTGCGACACTGTTAACGGCTTTTTCCGTAAAGTCATAACCTTCAGACTTGAAAATCTTTTGGAGCATCGCGCGGCCAAGGGTGATGTATTCATCACGCTGTTGCTGGCGAATGAAACGGCGGATATGTGAACGCGCCTTACCCGTGACCACAAAACGTTCCCATGTCGGGGATGGGTTTTGGGTTTTGGCGGTGATGATATCAACCTGATCACCATTTTGTAATTTGGTGTTTAATGGCGCGATACGGCCATTGATTTTAGCGCCAACACATTTGTTCCCAACGCCTGAGTGTACGGCATAGGCAAAGTCAATGGGCGTGGCGCCCGCAGGCAGCTCAATCAAATCTCCACGCGGGGTGAAGGCAAACACATGGTCTTGGAATAATTCAAGCTTCGTGTTTTCCATTTTTTCTTCAAAGGTGCCGCTTTCCCCTTCCATGATTTCAACCAATTCACGCAGCCAGCGGTAATGTTTGGCTTCTGCCGCGGCGCGGTTTGATGAACCATCACGCTTATACGCCCAGTGGGCAGCCAGACCCAAATCGGCCTCTTCGTTCATTTCACGGGTACGAATTTGAATTTCAATGCGGTGACCACCTGGGCCAATCACTGTGGTGTGGATGGAGCGGTAACCATTTGGCTTTGGCGTTGAAATATAATCTTTAAAACGGCCTGGTACCGTTGGGTATTTGGCATGGACAACCCCAAGCACCAAATAACATGTTTCCAAATTATCAACAATAACACGGAAGGCCATAATGTCAGAAAGCTGTTCAAACTGGATATTCTTGCGCTGCATTTTGCGCCAAATCGAATAACGGGTTTTTTCGCGGCCATAAATCTGACATTTCACGCCAGATTCCGTCATCAGCTTTTCAAGCTCTGTGATCACATCTTTGGTTGTATCTGCGCCTTCTTCGCGCAAATAAGATAAACGTTTAGAAATCGTCTCACGCGCATCAGGGTTCATATAAAGGAAAGAGAGATCTTCAAGCTCTTCTTTAATTTTATGGATACCAATACGTTCCGCCAATGGCGCGAAAATTTCAATCGTTTCGCGCGAAATACGTTTTTGTTTATCAGGGCGATCTTTAAAATGCCCCAATGTGCGCATGTTATGGACGCGGTCAGCGAGTTTCACCAACAAAACGCGGATATCTTCCGACATCGCCAAAACAAGTTTGCGGAAGTTTTCCGCCTGTTTGCCTTCAACGGTTTGGCTTTCAATACGCGTTAATTTTGTAACGCCTGCGACGAGCTTTGCAACTTCTTCACCAAATTCGCGTTTTAAATCTTCTTCGGTCGCATCGGTATCTTCAACGGTGTCATGCAAAATGGCGGTGACAATTGTTGGCGTATCCATGCCCATTTCCGCCAAGATCATCGCGACTTCGACAGGGTGGGTATAATAAGGTTCACCCGAGGCACGCTTTTGCCCCTCGTGTTTTTCTTTAGCGTAGTTATAAGCTTTCTCAACCACCTCTTCTTTGAGGTCTTTGTTCAAAGCCAATAAATCTTCTAATAACTTATCACGCGCTGTCATATCTTTCATCGCCGTCAAATGAACTTTCTTCAGGGGTAGGTCTTCGCCGTTAACTATACGCAAGTTCTGCCTATTTTACTAGCCTAATTGCGGTGCGGTATAGACGATTATATCAAATTGTATCTTTATTTTAGCATTAATTAATAAAAGAAAACTTATAATGATTTAGTGTGAGTTTTTTTAAAGTGTGTGAGATGTAGTATGAAAGACCAAATCCTAACCTTGGGGCAAAAGAGTACCCCACCCCTTAAAGATTATCTGCAATTTAAGAGCTTTTCTTGGCTGTATAATCAATTATTCGAAACCGTTATCGCTGAAAGTGATGCCTTGAAAGAAAAAGCCTTCCGCATTCGTCATGAAGTGCTTTGTGAAGAATTTGGCTATCATCAGGTGAAACCAGAGGCTGATAAAATGGAGCGCGATCATTATGATGAACATGCGCATCATGTTTTATTAATCCATAAACGCAGCGGCGAAGCAATAGGTACGGTGCGCGTTGTGATGCCAAATGCCGAAGACCTGCATAATAGTTTTCCATTACAGGAACGCTTCCAAGGTGGCCGCATGAAAGACGAAGGCGCATTGCAAACGATGTGCGAAATTTCACGCCTCTGTGTGTTAAAGCAGTTCCGTTCACGCCAAGGTGATGAAGGTTCACCGCTTGGCTGTGTCCATGATCAAGACAAAGAAACATTTATGGATCGTGCGACGCGCCGTGTAGCCCGCCGTATCATCCCGTTTGCACCAATTGGTTTGATCAGAAGCAGTTTTGAAATTGCCATTCGCGAAGGCCAAACACAATGCTGTGTGCTGCTTGAAACGCCATTAATCGATAGCTTTGAGCGCCTCGGTTTAATTTGCCAACGCATTGGCCCCGTCATTGATTATGAAGGCCGTCAGCCTGTGTTGATCGATATATTTACCAGTATTCACAATATGCGCATCAAACAAAAAGAAATTTGGGACGTGATGACGAATAACGGATTACTCCATGATCAAATCATGCAGCTTAAAGCCAAAAGCCTTGTGAACGAGCCAAGTTAAAAACAGATTTCTTCAAGCAACAAAAACGGCGCAAATCACTCCTTGCGCCGTTTTTTTAATCTGCGAATTAGATAGAATATCTAGATAAATAACGAACCCAAAAGTAAGATAGGACTAATCACCACAGCTGCACCGAGCATCCAGAGCGAGAAATAGCCGCCAACCAAACCAATCAAGCCATAAGCAAGATAAGAGAAAATCGCCGTTGTCATCGACACTGCGCCGCCTGTTTGTGTGGAAAGGAAGGCAAAAGCCAGACCTGCAATTAACCCTAGCGCCGTCAGACTGATTTGTGCAAGGCCTAGATGTGGGTGGAATTTATTCAGGCTAAAAACACTCCAGTCCGGTGTGTCTTTATGGGCATTGTCATTAGAAAGCCCCGGGACTTTGATGTCTTTCGGCTCTTCTGCGACTGCACCAGACTTTTTGCGGCCAAAAGATTCGCGGGCTGCACCGCTTAATTCTGTTTTATTCTGGATGGTTTTTTCTTTGATTTTGGCTGCTTCTGCGCTCATTTTTTATTTCCTTCCTGTTATGTATTTTATTTATCTAGAAAGAATATAGCATAATTTTATACCAACCCAAAGCGGCTTACACTTATAAGTGTATTATGATAAATTATCTTTAACCTATGACGCGTGATACCACGCTGGTAAATCATCTGCATGGTAAGTGTCACTGCGCGCCAGAACAAGTTGATAACCATTCAAAAATTGGCCAGGAAATTCTTGCTCAATTTTCTGCCAATTACTTAGTTTGCGCATAGTGAAATCTTCTGGGAAGCGCTGCTTGTAAACGGCCTGCATAGCAGGGTTAGCTAAATCAAGCGACAAAATTTTCAGGCCAAGCCCTTCCAAAAGCACAATAATATCACCGCAACTATAGGCATTTTCATGCGATGGGAAAAATAAATTTTTGCACCCCACATAATTATATAGTTCAGGGCGAATGACGATACGCTTATATTGCGGATCAACATCTAATGTAAAAATATCGTGCCGCAAAAGATTTATGCCATCAAAATCGTCTGTATAGCCTTGGCTTTGGGCATGGGTTCGCCAATAATTTATATTAATACGGCTAAGACTATTCAGTAAATTAAAACGCATTACACCTTCTGGTTTCAGACATGCCGCCATTTGTGTTATTGCTTCCCGCGGATCTTTGACGGTTTGAAGGTAATGATCACCATTAATAAGATCATAACGGCGTTTTCGCCCTGGTAGATCAGCAAGATCAGCGCAAATAAAATTAATGTGCGGGATATTTAATTCATTCACTCGGCGCTGTGCATAAGCAAGATCGGTTAGCGATGAATCAACTGCATCTATATGCGCTTTAGGCATATGCTGAGCGGCCATTGTCACATGCTGCGCCGTGCCACAGCCGATAAATAAAACCTCTAAAGGCTGGTCAATCTTACGTCGGCGCTGTGCGAAGCGCCCAGCATGCGCTCCAGACCAACGTGGGTAAGGCATTAATATGGCTTCCGGCGTCAACTGATCCGCTTTATGCGGAACAAGTTCAACCTGTTGACGCGCCTCAAGCTCTTCGAGCGGCTCATCAATTTGCAACATAGTCAGTGCTAGCACATCCTCTAATTGCTGCTGAACCGCCTTATCGAATAAATCTGTCGCCTCTGAAAATTGATAAAGCGGCTTATAGCTCGCGAGTATAATCTGGTCTATCGATGATAAACGCGCAAAATCTGTCGCGTATTTTCCTACATCGGCCGATTCTGATTCGTCATATGGCAGGATATAATCCCCTAAAAAAGCGTAGCTTGCTAACGCACATAAAAACGGACGAACCGCTTGTTTATGCTCTTTATCAGCTTCCTGTAAATAATAACGCCTTAGCCAACTTAATGCGCGCTCTAGACGAAAATGTTTCACAACACATTTGCGTAAGCCCAGTATAAAATATGGCATATTAAGAAGCTCTGCATATTGCCCCGGCTGAAAAGCCGTTTTAAATGCCGCATAATTTTCACATTGGGTGAATGTCTGAAAATCAGCCATATCAGGATCAAAGAACAAAGCCTGCAGCCACGTATCCGCAATGCTTTGTGGTGGGATATCCTCATCCGTCAAACATAACATGAGCGCATGTTTAACGCGCGGGTTATGCCCTTGGATTTTTAACATCTGCCAACATTTAATCAGCGCAAATTTATACCGCTTTTCATCTGGCACAAGCAATAGAGCCTCTAAATAAGCACGATGCGCCTTGGCATATTCGCCAGCATTAAAAAAATCGGCTCCTTGCTTCGCTAATACTTGATGTGATGACGCTGCATTTGAATGTGTTGGGTTGATCATGTGTTTTGTGATTAATCTAAAGAATAATGCCACATCATAACATTTTTCCGTGAAGCCACCAAATAAGAAATAAAGCCCGCCATATAGGCGGGCTTGGTAGAGTTTAGTGCGAATGTTATAAAGTATAGTTATGAGGTATTATTCAGCTTTAACCGCTTCAATCTCGATTTCGACAGCCACATCTTCGCCAATCATTGGCAAGCCATAATTCATACCAAAATCAGAACGTTTGATCAGACCGCTGGCTGTGAAACCTATGGTTTCTTTTTGTGAGAATGGGTTCACGCCTGCTTTGTTAAAGGTAACATCCAAAGTCACAGGCTTTGTAATGCCAAGTAATGTGAAATCACCTGTCACTTTACCCGTTTTATCGTCGATCACTTCAATTTTATTGCTTTTGAATGTGATTTCAGGGAAATCAACCGCATTGAAGAAATCTGCATTGTGCAAATGCGCATTGAATTTCTCATCATCGCCATCAATATGCTCAGCTTTTAAAGTGACGTTCACAGCGCCTTCTTCTGGTTTATTTTCATCGAATGTGATTGTACCTTCAGGTTTAAGCGCTTCAAGCACCATGGTTGAGAAACCCAAATGTGAAACTTTCAAAAGAATATTGGTGTGTGAGGCATCAATATTATAGGTCGCCGCTTCGGCGCGTGGGCTTGACGCTGTAAATGCAGCCAAAGCCGTGAAAAGCAGTAAAAATTTTTTCATTTCTAAAATCCCGAATCTCTATTGTTGTAACTGTTATCTTCACTTTATCATCGCCTTATTAAATTGATAATATGGCATTTCATAAATTTAATCTTTCCATTTTGGATATAATCAAATAAAATCAAGCTATGGATCATTTATCACGCATTGGAGTTTTTATTGCCGTCGCGAAACAGCAAAGTTTTGCGGGCGCTGCACGTGAATTAGGCATCACCAGTTCAGCCGTATCAAAACAAATCCAAAATCTTGAATATGACTTAAAAACCAAATTATTAAACCGCACAACGCGCAAAGTCTCACTCACCGAAGAGGGCGCGCTTTTTTTTGAGCGCGCAAGCCGCGCCCTTGAAGATTTACACGAAGCAACCGAAGCGCTGAACGAGTTAAAAAGCAAGCCGCGCGGTACTTTAAAAATTAGTGCGCCCCGGGCTTTTTCCAATATGTATTTGGTTGAGCCGATTGCCCGTTTCGCGGCAAAATACCCTGAAGTCACGATGGATGTGTCCTTTGATGACCGCTTGATCAATTTTGCTGATGAAGATTTTGATGTGCTCATCCGCATTGGGGCGCTTGAGGATTCAAGTATGATCGCCCGTAAACTTGCCGATGTGCCCATATGCGTGTTCGCAAGCCCTGCTTATTTACAACAGCATGGCACGCCAACCACACCCGAAGAACTCGCCGCGCATAATGTACTAGCTTATACCCGCAACAAAGGCGCACATGAATGGCGTTATAAATGCCCCGATGGTCAAGAACGCGTGCAAAGTTTAAACAGTACTTTTCGTGCCGATGCCGCCGAAATGATGATCGAAGCCGCCTGCCGCGGCATTGGCATTACCATCTGCCCCGCGTTATTCGTTCATCAAGAAGTAGCGAGCGGTAAACTGATCCAAATCCTTGATGACTATGAAACATGGCCGATGCGACATCTCTATGCAATTTTCCCGCCGAACCGTTATTTATCGACGCGGGTACGCTTATTCATCGAACATATTGATATATGTTGTAACGCCGCGCTTAAGCCTGTTTAAAGGTTATGTCACTTTCACCGATTAACGGATAATCCGTATACCCCACGGCGCCCGTATCACTATAAAATGTATCTGGGTTTGGGGCATTAAGCGGCGCATCGGCGGCGAAGCGCTCAACTAAATCCGCATTGGCAATATAGGCCTTACCAAAGGCCACCGCATCAGCAATGCCTGTATCAAGGGCGGCATTGGCGCTTTCTTTCGTAAAGTTTTCATTGGCGATATACACTCCGCCAAAGGCCTGTTTTAAAGCCGGTGAAATACTATCATCCGCCTGATGTTCACGGGTACAGATAAAGGCAATACCGCGGCGCCCCAATTCTCGCGCGACATAGCTAAACGTCTCCAGACGCGTGGAATCGCCCATATCGTGGGAGTCCATGCGCGGCGCAAGATGCATGCCGACGCGACCTTTATCCCAAACACTGAGCACAGCATCGGTGATGTCCAACATCAAACGTGCACGATTTTCAATTGATCCGCCAAAGTCATCATCACGAATATTGGTGCTATCTTGCAAAAACTGATCAAGCAGATAACCATTCGCGCCATGGATCTCCACGCCATCGAACCCTGCCTTTTTGGCATTTTCAGCGCCTTTACGGAACATTTCAATGATTTGCGGGATTTCATCACGGCTTAAGGCGCGCGGGGTGACAAAGTCCCTGATTGGGCGCAGTAAACTAACATGACCGGCCGGCTTAAGCGCACTTGGCGCGACGGGCAATTCACCATCTAAATAAACAGGGTCGGACACGCGCCCAACATGCCAAAGCTGCAGGAATATTCGCCCGCCTTTATCATGAACGGCTTTGGTGACTTTCTTCCAGCCCTCAACTTGCGCATCGCTATAAATACCTGGCGTATTGGGGTAGCCTGCCCCCATTGGATCAACGATGGTGGCCTCTGAAATAATCAGCCCCGCGGATGCACGCTGCGCGTAATACGTCGCCATTAAATCATTCGGAACGCGCCCTTCGCTCGCACGGCAACGCGTTAAAGGCGCCATCACCACACGGTTCGGCAAAGTCAAATCCCCCAATTGCAACGGCGAAAACAAATCAGTCATAACATCACAGCCTTTCATAAAGCCCCATAAGCGGGCATTTCACATACCCTCAAAGATATAGACTAATTTTCCACCGCGCCAATAGGGGGATAATCATTAAATAATCAAATTACCATCAGCATAGAATTGGTCTTCATCGGTGGTGAGCAATTGCCCCTGCACCTGTAAGACTTCAACCCAATTTGTGCCATCGCCATTCTCGGATACATAGATTTTGGTATTTGAACCACTATGCTGAATATCCAAGAAGTCGGAGAGCGCATCATTTAATGGGTCATAAGTTACATCCAGAATTTGCGTGATATCCAAGGCATCATAGGCCGCTTCCCAATCATTGACCACAGCGCGCCCCGTCAGGTTATCAATTGCTTGATAGGTATCCGCGCCAGCTTGCCCCCAAAGGCTGTCAATGCCATCACCAAAGATCAAGACATCATCGCCGTCACCGCCGACCATAGAATCTGTGCCTGCGCCACCATCTAAGATATCCGCGCCAGAATAACCATAGAGTTTATCATTCCCTGTACCGCCATAGATGATATCTGCGCCGCCAAGACCGTAAAGCACATCATTACCGCCTTCACCATAGATCACGTCATTACCATCATCGACTTTTTCGACGCCGCCATCACCGTAAATCACGTCATTGCCTTCCCCGCCATAAAGCAAGTCGGCATCGGCTGCACCAAATAGTTTATCTGCGCCGTCGCCAGCATAAATCGTGTCATTCCCTTCATTACCTGATGCGGTATCATTACCGTCATCTAGGTCGATAATGTCATTACCAAGGCCGCCTTCGGCATAATCTTTATCAAGCCCGCCATAGATCAAATCATTACCATCTTGGCCATAAAGGAAATCGAGGCCATCATCGCCATAAAGCGTATCTGCGCCGTCGCCACCATAAAGCTTATCGTCGTCGCCATTCCCTTTGAGGATATCCTCACCATTGCCGCCATAGAGGTAATCATCACCCCAGCCGCCAACAATAGAGTCATCGCCATCATTAGCACTCGCAACTTGGTTATCACCATAGAGAATGTCATTACCGTCGCCGCCCTCAACATAATCATTGCCCGAGCCACCATAAGCCGTGTCATTATCAGAAGCCCCTCTCAAAAGATCAGCGCCGCCGCCGCCATAGAGGATATCATCACCATATCCACCCGTCAGTGTGTCATTACCATCAGTTAGCAAGTCTTCGGTTTTACCATCACCGTAAATTTCATCATTGCCATCTTGCCCCCATACGGTGTCGTCGCCAGAATCGCCAAAGACCACATCATCGCCATCACCGCCAAAGACCGAGTCGTTGCCTTCACCGCCCGCAACGCGGTCATTGCCATAGCCACCATTTACGGTGTCATTCCCCGCGCCGCCAAAGAGGCCACCATTATAAATTTTCACGCCAAATTCATCATAAATGGACTTATCATCGCCGCTGCCGCCGTCAATCCAATCATCACCATCGCCGCCATCGATAAAATCTTCGTTATGCGCTGAAATCAACGTATCATTACCCGCGCCGCCGCGAATATCATTCCGTCCCCAGCTGCCGTCGATATAGTCATCACCATTACCACCATCAAGGTAGTCATCCCCTGACTCCCCCATCAAAATGTCATCACCATCTTCACCGAACAGGCTGTCATTGCCATCGCCACCATAGACGACATCATAGCCAACGCCGAGATAAACAACATCATCCCCATCAAGCGCATCGACGATGTTGTTGTCGACACTAAATGGCGAAGTTAAAGCCGTTGCGGTATAACTATCATTGTTATCCGTTAAAAATTCAGTGGTATAAATTGTATTAGAAATCATTTTGATTTCTTCAATTTGATTATTTAAGGAGAAGTGATTTTCAAAAACAATTATATCAACATACGTATAGATTAAATCTTTTTGCAGCACCAAGTCGCGACCATCAATGTAAAATGACAGATCACTATCATTAACCGTATTAACCGTCCCATCGTTTGCGCCGAATTCAACTACATCATATCCGCTAGAATCAAATATAGTATTCTCTTTTGTGTATGCTGTTACGTCATAAACATCATTACCATTACCACCATGCAGCGTATTATAGCCATTTCTGCCATAATTCTGTAAAATATCATCCTGATTTAACGACACATGGATTATATCATTGCCATTACCACCATCTATATAATTGTCACCCATCCAACCATAAAATGTATCATCCCCATCTTCGCCATAAGCTATTGAGCTATAATCCGCAGTAACTGTAATGCTGTTGCTATCTAATATTATAATATCATCACCCGTACCACCATAAATCGTATCACGGCCTTGGCTTGCATCAACATAATCATCTCCACCCCCAGCATAAATGATATCATCCTCTAGCCCGCCAAAAATAGTATCTACGCCGTCACCACTATAAATAGTGTCATGCCCAGCTTCACCATAAAAATATTCTGCGGACTTAGTTAAACTATCGGTGCCATACATAATATCAAGTCCATCCCCCCCCCAAGCTGTCGTAGTATTGCTATTAAAATACATAACATCATCGCCCAACAAGCCTAGCTGATCAAAACCGCCATAAATGGTGTCATCCCCTTCCCAGCCAGCTACAGTTTGCATATCTGCGCCATATAAAATATCGTCACCATTAGTGCCTAAAAGATTCTCTGTGCTTGATTCATAACCCAACTTAATCAAATATGAAGGATCTGCATTATTCATATGATCTGCACCATCCACAGTGTTATAAACCATATCAGATACAGCGACTAAATCTATTGAGTGTGAACCTATATAAAGTGTTTCATATCGCGTAGTGTTGTTTAAGAAATGATCTGACAAGGTGAAAACGGAACCATTATCCGCGTATATGATAAGATCATCACCATCCTTAAGAAACTTAAACTCTAAAAAATCAAAGCTGCCATTACCGTCATCTAAAAAATATAATGTATCTGACGTCCCTGAACCTGTGATTGTTGTATTGGTGTCACTATAATAAATATCCGTCATTTCCCTTGCTCCTTAGATGTGCGCTGTTTTTTGTAAACTTTTAGGCAGGCTAATTTAATCATATGATTAAGGGGATATAAACTGATGGAACAAGGCTATACACAATTTATTGTTTACCTTATTGGCTGTATTGCGCTGATAGCTTGTGGGGTTTAAGATGGGGTTATGACGTTGCATAAGATCAATTTACATCACATATTAAAACACCCCTTAAAGCGCGAAAGTTTGATTAAGTTTTTGCTGCTTTTGGTGGTGCTTGTTGGGTATTTTTTGTATTTGAGCCATGAATATGGGCTTGCGACAGGGGGATTGGTCGCCGCGCTGACATGGAGCTTTTTTGTGCTCTGTACGCCGGTGGCAGATGCAGGGTTTTTGCTCGATTTTCCGGTGCGGCTGATTAGCGGCATCAAAATGTTTTATTGCGAAATGCTGGTTTGGGGGATTGCGATTAGCCTCAATATCGCCGCCTTGATATTTGCAGCTGAGGATTATCAGAAAAGCTTTCTCACCTCACTCCTTTATAAAATCCTGACCACACCTTGGCCAGACTGGAGCATTATCGGCCTTTGCGGGATTGGCACATTTTTATCCGTACGTTTCGGCGATGAAATGTTTGATGTGCTCGCCCATAAAGACCGCGCCTTGCTGCATAAGCATGGTTTTAAATATCAATTATTGGCCTTGCTTGCCTTTATTATGTTGATTATCTGGGCCTATTACCACTTGATTGAGAGCCTTGGCATCGACCCTAATTTGGTGCAGTGATCATACACGCGCAGCCTTCATATCAGACCAATTAAGTCTTTATTCATTTATATATGCGAAAATAGTAATATATATACTTTAATATATTATTTTTATTCAATTTTTATATTTTTTAAAGAAGGTCATTATGGGTAGAATCTTTAAACTCAGTAATATTTCTGTCGGTAAAAAACTCAATATTTTAATTACATGTTCAATTACGGCGATGGTGATTATCGCGGCATTGTTATTGGTGCAAAATAAAAACACCATGTTCGATGACCGTAGCGCCAAAACACAGTCTGTGGTGGAGCTCGCCTATAGCGCGATTGACCGTTATGTGCAGGAAGAAAAAGCCGGAAAGTTAAGCCGCGACGAGGCGCAAAACCTTGCTAAGGCGGCAGTTAACCATATGCGCTATGATGGCAATAATTATTTTTGGATTAATGATTTGTACCCGCGCATGGTGATGCACCCGATTAAGGCCGAGCTAAACGGTAAAGATTTGACCGAAAACAAAGACCCGACTGGCAAACATTTATTCGTTGAAATGGCTGATGTCGCCCGAAAATCAGGTGAAGGTATTGTCCATTATCAATGGTCAAAACAAGGCGAAGATGCAGATAAAACCTTCCCGAAAGTTTCCTATGTGAAACTTGTGCCTGAATGGGGCTGGGTGATTGGTTCAGGCATTTATATTGATGACGTCAACAGCGCCTTCATGGAAGCTTCAATCAAAGTCGCATTGACTATTCTGGCCTTTATTACTGTGCTTCTGGGCAGCAGCGTTGTGATTAGCCGTAATATTAAATTGCCGCTTCAGCGTATTTCAAATGATATGGCGGTCTTGGCGCAAGGCCAGAGCATCACGGTTGAAGACCAAGACCGCAGCGATGAAATTGGCGGCATGGCGAAAGCCTTAGAGAATTTGAACCAAAAATTATCCGCCGCGCGTGCCTTAGAAGAAAAACAAAAAGAACTTAAAAAACAGGCCGAGATTGAAAAACGTCAAGCGACTTTAGCGCTCGCCCGCCGCTTTGATGATCAAGTCGGCAGCATGATTGGCACATTGGCCTCCGCCGCGACGGAACTGCAAGCAACGGCGCAGACCATGCGCAATGTGGCTGATGACACTGCGGGCTCATCTAAAGCCGTGGCCGCGTCATCTGACCAAGCGAATACAAATGTGAATAGCGTAGCCTCAGCGATTGAAGAGCTGAGCGCCAGCAGCGCCGAGATTGCAGCGCAGATTAATAATACGCGCACCCGTTCAAATGATACGGCACACCGCGCACGTGAAGCAAACGCAACCGTTGAGAACTTGGATGTGCTCGCCACGCAAATTGGCGAGATTATCTGGTCAATCCGCGATATTGCGGAGCAAACCAACTTGCTTGCCCTGAACGCGACGATTGAGGCGGCGCGCGCCGGTGATGCAGGTAAAGGCTTTGCCGTTGTTGCGGATGAAGTTAAAAAACTTGCGACCGAAACCAGTCAAAAAACCAATGAGATTGAAGAGCAAATTTCACAAATTCAACATGCGACCAAATTATCAGTTGAAGCGATGCAGCATATCATTGGCAATATTTCAGAAATTGATGATGCGATTACCACCGTATCCGCCGCCGCAGAAGAGCAAAACGCCGCGAATATGGAGATTTCACGCAGCGTATCTGATGCATCACAAAGCGTGAATAACGTTGCTGAGACCATCATCAGCGTTGAAAATGGCGCGCGTGAAACTGGCCATTCAGCCGATGGCGTCTTAGGCGCGGCAAATGATTTGGCGAGCCTGTCTGACCGTTTAAAAAGCTCCGTTGAGGAATTCCTCAGCAGTATTGAGAATGAGGGCGGCCCAGAAACAGAAAGCGCCCCTGAGGCTGAACATGAAGCCTATGAGGAGCGCCTTGCTGCTGAATAATCATTAAGGTTTAACTTAGTAAACCCCTAAAGCTTTATAGAGGCGGGCGAGTGCGACCGCCTCTGATGCTTTGGCGGCAACCATTGACGATTCCGCATTATTGACGGTGCGCTGCGCATCCAATACATCAAGGAAGGCAATCTCACCTTCTTTATAAAGGGTTTGTGACAGTTCAAAAGCCTGATACGCGCTTTGATACGCTTGTTCCAAAGACTGATGCTGCCCATTAATGTGAATATAATCGGTCAGTGCCGTTTCAACTTCACTAACGGCGCTAAGCACGGTTTTGCGATATTGTTCAAAGGCTTGTTTTTCGCGCGCTTTCGCGGCATCAACGCGGCCTTCAATACGGCCGAAATCAAGCAAAGACACCGCCGCACCCAAAGCAATATTCCATGGCGCAATAGAACCACCAATCGCATTATCCGCAATGCCGTAGAAACCACGCAGCGTGAAGCTTGGGAAGATATCCGCCGCAGCAGCCTGCGTTAAGTCGGTATTTGCGGCAAGTAAATGCGCAGCGGCCTGCACATCGGGACGGCGCGTGAGGACTTCAGCTGGCGCAATCAATACAGGCGCAATTGATGTCCCTGGAATAACCGCTTCTTCAGCCAAAAGCGGCGCGAGATCCTGCGGTAATGCACCGACCAATACCGTCAAAGCAAGGCGGGCATTATCGGCCTGACGTTCATATTCAGGCAAGGAGGCGCGCGTTGTATTAACCAAATTTTTCGCACGTTCAACATCCAGCTTTGGCGCAGCGCCAAGGCGGAACATATCTTCGATCAAGGTCAGTGTTTTTTCCTGCGCGGTCAGGTTTTTCTGCGCAATACGTAATTGGTGCTGCGCGGCGCGATATTCAATATAATTGCGCGTGATATCCGCAACCAATGTCAGCGTCACATCGCGATATTGCTGTTCCGCGGCGCGGAGCTGGTTATCCGATGCGCTGAAATTGTTACGGTTTTTCCCGAAGACATCAAGCTCGAATGACGCATCAAAACCCGCATCAAAGAAGTTATCTGGATAGAGGTTATCATAAAGCCCTGTATCTTCACGCCCGCCTGAACCCGATGCGCTGATTTGCGGCAATAAACCGCCACGCGCCGAACGTCTTAGGCCGCGTGCTTCCGCAATGCGTGCCTCAGCGATTAAACGATCTGGGCTATCCGTCATGGCCTGCGCGACAAGCTTATCAAGGGTTGGGTCGTTAAATTTTAACCACCATTCTTTTAAACTTGCGGCTTCGACCTGTGCGATTGGTGCAGTTTGGTCGCTCTGCCAATTCGTCAATTTTGAAAAAGACAAATCATAATTTTCGGCAACCAAGCCACAGCCAGACAAAGTCAGCATTGTTGAGAATAAGACAAGATTTTTTATCATATCATTCTGCTCCCGCAGCTTCGACGGCAGAATTACCGCCTTTAAATTTCATTTCAATCTTACGGCAGATCACATAGAAGACCGGCGTAAAGATCAAACCAAAGAAGGTGACACCAAGCATGCCCGAGAATACCGCGATACCGATGGCCTGACGCATTTCAGCGCCCGCGCCGTGGCTTAACGCCAATGGTAACACGCCCATGATGAAGGCAAAAGACGTCATCAAAATTGGACGGAGACGAAGGCGCGCAGCTTCTTTCGCCGCGGCGATAAGTTCCATGCCTTCATGTTCCAATTCGCGGGCAAATTCAACAATCAAAATCGCGTTCTTACAGGCTAATCCGGCAAGGACGAAGAGGCTGATTTGCGTGAAGATGTTGTTGTCACCACCTGTGAAATGGATGCCGAGCAAGGCTGACAAAATCGCCATTGGGACAATCAAAATCACCGCCATAGGCAAAGCCAGACTTTCATATTGTGCAGCCAAAACCAAGAACACAAAGAAAATACACAGCGGGAAGATAAAGATGGCTGTATTGCCGGCTAAGATCTCTTGATAGGTCAATTCCGTCCATTCATATTCCACACCTTGCGGCAAGGTTTCATCAAGGATTTTAGAGATTGCAGCTTGTGCTTCACCTGATGAATAACCCGGCGCAGCATCACCATTAATATCCGCAGAACGGAAGGCGTTATAGCGCGAGGCAATCTCAGGGCCGAAAGTTTCCTTCACCTCAATAACCGTCCCGAGCGGCACCATTTGGCCATCATAGTTACGCACTTGAAGGCGCGCAATGTCTTGCGGTTCAGCACGGAAAGACTTATCCGCCTGTGCCACAACTTGATAGGTACGCCCAAACTGGTTAAAGTCATTGACATAGATTGAGCCCAAATAGATTTGCATCGCACGGAAAACTTCATCAATCGGGATACCAAGCTGCTGCGCTTTGGTACGGTCAAGATCAGCAAATAACTGCGGAACAGAGATATTGTAATTCGAATATACGCCTGTTAACGCAGGATCAGCCCATGCTTTACCCACCACTTCCTTAACGATGTTATCAAGGGCTTGGTAACCTAAATTGGTGCGGTCTTCGATTTGCAATTTGAAACCACCTGTCGTCCCGATACCATTTACGGGAGGCGGCGGGAAAATCGCAATAAAGGCCTCTTCGATTGCACCAAATTTCTGCTGAAGGCGACCAGCGATTGCGCTCGCACTTAATTCATGTGATGCGCGTTCATCAAAATCATCAAGTGGTACAAAGACAATACCTGCGCTAGATGAGTTCACAAAACCATTCACCGAAAGACCTGGGAATTGTACGGCGTTCGCCACACCTTTTTCGGCCAAGGCAATTTCACCCATTTTGCGCATCACTTCTTCTGTACGCTCAAGTGTTGCACCTGATGGCAATTGTGCAAAGGCGATCAAATATTGTTTATCCTGCGCCGGCACGAAACCTTTTGGTACAAGGCCAAAGCTGAAATAAGTTGCGCCAACCAAAGCGGCATAAACAACCATCAACAACGCACGGCGGCGGGTAAAGAGCCCAACACCCTTGGCATAACCACGCTGCGATTTACCAAAGCCTTTATTGAAGAGTTTAAAGAACCAGCCAAGCCCAAAGTCCATAACGCGGGTCAGCCAATCTTTTTGCTCTTCACGTGGCTTTAACAGCATCGCTGACAAAGCAGGGCTTAAGGTCAAAGAGTTAATCATCGAAATGAAGGTTGCAATCACGATGGTTAAGGCAAATTGTTTATAGAACATGCCTGTCAGACCACTAATAAACGCAAGCGGTACGAATACACCCGCGATCACAAGTGACGTCGCAATAATCGGGCCTGTCACTTCTTTCATCGCCTGAATGGTTGCTTCACGCGGTTTTTTGCCTTCTTCGATGTTACGTTCAACATTCTCGACTACAACAATCGCATCATCAACCACGATACCGACCGACAAGATCAAACCAAAAAGCGACAATACGTTGATTGAGAAGCCAAGCAGCAACATGATGGCGAATGTCCCGACAATCGATACTGGTACCGCTAATAACGGGATAAGCGAGGCGCGCCATGTTTGAAGGAAGACGATCACGACGATCACCACCAACAATACCGCTTCGATCAAGGTATGGATTACGGCATCAATTGAGTGCTGCACGAAGACAGTCGGGTCATAGACAATGCTATAATCAACATCTTCAGGGAATGACTTTTTAAGCTCTTCCATCGTTTTACGTACATTAGCTGAAAGCTCTAGCGCATTGGCATCTGGCGCAGCGAAAATTGGAATCGCCACGGCAGGTTCATTATTCAGCATTGAACGTAGTGAATAGCTTTGCGCATCAAGTTCAGCGCGCGCCACATCACGCAGGCGCGTTACGACGCCTTTATCATCACGTTTGATGATAATATCTTCAAATTCTTCGGCTGTGGTTAAACGGCCTTGGACGTTCACTGGCAATTGCACTTCGGTTTGGTCATCATAAGGCGGGCCACCGATAACACCTGCGGCCACTTGAATATTCTGGCTACGGATGGCGCTAATCACGTCTTCTGCGCGCAGGCCACGTTCCGCAATACGGTCTGGGTTTAACCAGACGCGCATCGCATAATCACCAGAACCGAACAGGCGCACCTGTCCAACCCCGTTAATTTTGGCAAGCTGATCTTTGATATTCAACGTGCCATAGTTACGCAAGTAAAGCATATCATAACGTGAATTTGGGGACGTTAAGTGCACCACCATGGTCAAGTCGGGGGAGCTTTTAAACACCGTTACGCCAAGGTTACGTGTAACCTCTGGCAGACGCGGAAGCGCCTGTGATACGCGGTTTTGGACAAGTTGCTGCGCCAAGTCAACATCTGTACCAATCGCGAAAGTAACGCTCATCGACAAATTACCATCCGCAGTCGCCAAGGAATTCATATAAAGCATGTCTTCCACGCCGCTAATTTGCTCTTCAAGCGGGGTTGCGACTGTTTCCGCAATCGTTGCAGGGTTCGCACCTGGAAAACTTGCCGAAATCTGGATTGATGGCGGCGTTACTTCAGGATATTCAGAGATTGGCAATTGAAATAGTGCAATGCCGCCAAGCAGGAAAATCATGAACGAGATCACGCCGGCAAAAATCGGCCGGTCGATAAAATGGCTGGATAGATTCATTTGATAGATCTTTCTTTAAATACTTATCTAGTCTTCACTTATTCCGCTGCTGCGGCTTTTGGCGCGACAGGAATGCCTGGACGTATGCGAACAATGCCACCTGAGATAATCGTTTCACCTGCTTCAAGACCCGAGAGGATCACACGCTGCCCGCTTACCGCGTCACCGATTTTCACTTCGCGATATTGCGCGGTGTTATCATCGCCAACGACATAAACAAATTTACGGTCTTGGTCTGTGCCAATTGCGCGTTCAGTTACCAAAATTTTGTCATCGCCATTGGCTGTCCCCATCAATACGGTGACAGACATACCTGGCAACAAGACACCATCTTGATTTTCGAAAATGGCGCGGGCGCGGACTGTGCCCGTCGCTGTATCAATATGGTTGTCAAAGCTTTGTACTGTGCCTTGATATTCCGCATCTGCACCGATTGTTTTCACGCGGACAGGAATTTCGGTTAGGCCTTTATCTTTGGTGCTACGGACTGATTCAATATAGGTGCGCTCATCAACTTCGAAATCGACATAGACTTTATCATCGGCCACGATTGAGGTCAGTACAGGTGCATTTGCACCCGCTTGCACCAAATTGCCTTCGGTAATTTCGGCGCGGCTGATTTTGCCTGAAATGGGCGCTTTGACAAATGCATAGTCCAAATCAATCTCTGCGCTTTCCACGGCGGCCTTTGCACCTGCGACCTCTGCCGCGGCGGCTTCACGGTTATTAACGCGCTCATCTAACATGCTTTGTGAAATAGCATCTGAATTGATCAATTTCTTCGCACGTTGATATTCTTTTTCTGCCAAATTCGCTTGGGTCTCTGCCGCTTGTAAGGCTGCTTTTGCTTGGTTCACGCGCGCTTCATATGGGCGCGGATCAATGACCATTAACAAATCGCCTTTTTCGACATGCTGGCCATTATCAAAATGAATTTCGTGAATGCGTCCGCTGACTTGTGGGCGGATATCCGCATGATCAACCGCAACAACATGGCCAGAAAAATTCTTCCAAATCTCTACGGCCTCAGGCGCGATCACAACAACATCGACGGGCATTGCCATGGCGGCAGGCATTGCTGCCGCGTCACTTGCGGCTTCAGCCGGATGCATATGCCCATCAATATAATTATAGCCGACCCATGAAGTTCCGCCTAAAAGCAGCGCTGCGACCGTATATTTTAAAACTGATTTTTTCATCTTTACTCTCTATGTAGCTGATATTAGCTTTGACCAACTGGTCAATTATTACACTTAAACCGCTTTGCTCACGGGCATACGCAAACCAATTAGGTCGAATACGCCGCGTTCCAAATTCTTTTCAAGAAAATCGAGATCATTCCAGATTTTCGCCATCACCAATTGCCCAACAATGAAGGCAAATATTTCATTGGCCTTGGCTTCGACATCCATCATTGGGTCAACCAAACCTTCGGCAATTAACGCGCGCAGCGCACTGGTATAATAAGCCGATTTCTTGACACAAATATCGGTGATTTTTTCGGAGATAATCTCATTCTGCCCCGCAACTTCAGAGCCTAAACCCGCGAAAGGACAGCCACAAACATGACCATATTCAGTGGCAATTTCGCGTTGATGCTCAACAACATGGCGTGCCATAAGGCTAAAACGTTCTGTCGCAGGGCGGGTTGGTGAAAAAATATCATCATAATATTCTTTCATTTCCTGCATACCCGCATCCATCGCCTCGACCGCAAGGTCGGCCTTAGATGGGAAATAGTGATAAAAGCTGCCTTTTTTAACGTCAGCTTTTTTACAAATCTCGTCAACGCTGACCGCATTATAACTTTCGCGCCAAATCAATTCGCGCGCAGTTTCAATCAGCTTTTCTCTTGTGCCTTGTGATGGTCTACCCATTAGTCTTTTCCTTTTCTACTCTTCTATGATGCCTTATATTTGACTAACCAGTCAACTATTATTTTGCATAGCAACATGAATCGAGCAGAATCAGCAAGATAGATAGAGCTGATTAAACCGTTTCTTTTGATGGTTTCTGGAATAGGTAATGCTCAACCATATGCATACCGCAATCCGCCGCGGTTTTGAGGATCAAGAACAACAATGTCGCAGGCGCGCCAAAGCCACTACCAAAAATAATGGTGATATGTAGCGGAAGAATCCGCAAATAGGGATACATCATAATTGTGCCAATATTTGGCGCTTTATGGCGGAAATCGCGGCTTAAATTATGAACAAAGGAGAAACTATGCGCACCAAACAAGCCCAAGGCACAAAGCCCGCCCAGTATTAACGTCATCGGGTCAAATGATGTTAAGGGCCCCTGCTCCCATAGGAAGAAAAAATACACAAAATGGAAAAACCCAAAATGAAAGGCGAAGAATGTCGCCATTTGGTATTTAGTCCCAGCGCTTACTGATGGACGGCGGCCATTCACCTGAACGCCATCTGTGCTAAATTCTTTTAACGACAACATACGCACAACGTTTATCGCGCCAATAAACACACTTTGCGCCCAGAACACCCACATCATTTGCGACAACGACCAGCCCTGAACATAAGCCATGACAATCGACAACATATTGCCCATAAACACACCCCAGAGCGATAAATCACTCAAGCGTGCACGCCAATTCATATCCTGTAACTTAACTTCATGTGTCATGATTTTATAATGCCCCCACCTCGCACCGTATAAAAAGATACCCCACCATTATTGTTTTGAACCAATTTCCGTGCAAGGCAAAATATTTATGATATAAATAACCTTATGGATATGTATTTGATTATAAAAACCCTCCATATCATTAGCGCGACTGTCTTGTTTGGGACAGGGGCAGGCATCGCTTTTTTCATGCTCTGCGCCTATTTCACGACGAATATCCATGAAAAATATTTTGCCGCACGTCATACCGTACTCGCCGACTATATATTTACTGCGCCCGCCGTTATTATTCAGCCGCTAAGTGGCTTATGGCTCATTTGGCAGGGCGGGTATGATTGGGACAGCACATGGCTGATGCTTACATACATCCTTTATATTGTCGCAGGACTTTGTTGGTTGCCAGTCGTGTGGATACAAATCCGCCTGAAAAACATCACCAGAATAGCGCTCGAGCACAATAGTGACCTCCCAACAGAATATTACAAATTGTTCAAAATATGGTTCATCTTGGGTTGGCCCGCCTTTGTCGGCCTAATGATCATTTTCTTTTTAATGGTGGCTAAACCGACATGATAGAACATACAGAACAAGACGGTATCTGGTTTATATATGATGGCGAATGCCCACTTTGCCGATCCGCTGCAATGGCGTTACGTATTAAACAGCAATTCGGCAAACTCCACCTCATTAATGCGCGCGATCAAAGCGATCACCCGCTTATGGCAGAGATCAACGCACAAGGCCTAGACCTTGATGAAGGCATGGTCATTTATTATGGACAGAAATTTTACCACGGCAAAACCGCTCTGCAATTCATGGCAAAATATGGTGAGGCCACAAATAGTTTCACAATATTCTGCAAAAGCCTGTTTTGGGCGAAACCCATAGCAGCGCTGACATATCCATGGATGCGCGGCACGCGTAATATGCTTATAAAGCAACGTAAAGTCGGTAAGATTGACAATTTAAACCTAAAAGACAAACCAATTTTCCAATCCATTTTTGGCGCAGATTGGGATAAGCTGCCGCCCATTTTAAAGAAGCACTACGCCAACCGACCATATAGCGACGATATCGGCGTTGCTACAGGCGAATTGGACGTATTTTGCAAAGCGCCGCTAACATGGCTTGCGCCACTCATGCGGCTGATGGGGCAAATCCCACCTGCAAACGAAACGAATGTGCCCGTCACCGTCAAATTCCAAAGCAACCCACAAAGCAAGAGTTTTGCCTTCAACCGTAGCTTTGATTTTAAAACAGGCAAGGCTTATAGCTTTCGCTCCCGCATGCTGCATTTACATGATGACATTGTCATTGAAATCATGCGTTTTGGTCTTGGGTGGAAAATGCGCTATTTCTGGGATGGTGAGAAAATTATTCTAGAGCATCGCGGTTATGCGTTACATATATTTGGGCATTTCATGCCCATCCCGCTAACCGCACTAATGGGCAAAGGTTACGCCGAAGAAATTGCTGTTGATGATACATATTTTGACATGATCACCCATATTACCCACCCGATATGGGGCAAAATTTATCAATATAAGGGTCGTTTTAAAATGGAGGATCCACCATCATGAAGACCCGTGTATTAATCATAGGTGGCTATGGTAATTTCGGCAGCTACATTGCCAAGCGTTTGGCAGAAAATGAGCAGTTAGACATTTTCATTGGTGGACGAAACATTGATAAAGGCCGCGCATTTGCCAAAGAAATTGGGGCAACAGCCATCACCCTCGACATCAATCATAATTTTGTGGACATACTTACGGAACACAACCCGCAAATCGTTATTCACACATCAGGGCCTTTCCAAGGACAAGATTACCATGTCGCGCAATGCTGCATAGATGCAGGATGCCATTATATCGACCTTGCTGATGGACGGCATTTTGTAAACGATATTACGCAACTTAATTATGCAGCTAAAGCCAAGTCAGTTTATGTGATTAGCGGCGCGAGTTCCGTGCCATGTTTAACGTCCGCGTTAATTGACAGCTATATTGAACGTTTTGCGCGTTTAGAGCATGTTGAATATGTCATTTCGACTGCACAAAAGACAAATCGCGGCCTTGCAACGACAGCGGCTATCCTTGGTTATACAGGTAAACCCTTTACAACATTGATCAATGGCGTAGTCCGCAAAATTTATGGCTGGCAAAATATACGGCTACGTAAATACCCCAACTTAGGCTGGCGAATGCTGAGCAACTGCGACATTCCAGATCTTGAACTCTTTCCAACGCGCTACCCGCAACTTAAGACCATTCATTTTTATGCAGGACTTGAAATCCCTTTACTACATCTTGGCTTATGGGGGTTATCTTGGTTGGTACGATTAAAGCTGATCAAAAGCTTACAAGGCTTAGCGCCATTAATGTTAAAAGCATCTTATGCCTTTGATCGTTTTGGCAGCGCTAATAGTGGCTTTCATATGACATTAAGCGGCAAAGATGCACAGAACAAACCAATGAGCATTAATTTTGAACTCACAGCACGCGATGGGGATGGCCCTTATATTCCGTGCATGCCCGCCATTTTACTAACACAGAAACTCGCTTCTGGTGAATTAACTGGGGCAGGCGCACAGCCCTGCATCGGGCTTATCAGCAAAGATGAATATCTAAACGCCTTAAAGCCGCTTCATATCGAATGGTCTGAACAACTGGGTTAAGGTGGCTTGCCGGGCGCACTTAACAGTTGTATATTACTGCGCATTATTAACGCTCAAGCATTAAGCCCGTTAGGGAAGGAAGATTTGAACATGGATATTAACCAGATTTATGAAAGCGCGGCGCAGTATATCAGCCTTTATGGTTTGAAAGTTTTGGCCGCGGTTGCGATTTTTATCATCGGTAAATGGGTCGCAAAACGCGTTGTTACTATTTTGAAAAAATTGATGACCAAAGCGTCTATCGATGAAACATTGGTCAGCTTCGCAGGTAACATCATGTATGGCCTTGCGCTCGCCTTTGTTGTGATTGCATCATTGAGCCAACTTGGCGTTGAAACAACATCATTGGCGGCTGTGATTGCTGCGGCTGGTTTGGCGATTGGTTTGGCGTTACAAGGTTCGCTTTCAAACCTTGCTGCAGGCGTGATGATTATTTTGTTCCGCCCATTCAAAATTGGTGATTTTGTTGAAGCAGGCGGCGCGAGCGGCATTGTTGAAGATATTTCTATTTTCACAACTGTTTTCAAAACACCTGATAACCGCCAAGTGATTGTCCCAAACAATGCGGTGACCTCAAGCAACATCACGAATTTTTCAGCGAAGCCAGAGCGCCGCGTTGATTTTTTAATTGGCGTAAGCTATAGCGACGACCTTAAAAAAGTGAAAGAGGTTCTGACCAAAATCGTTCAAGCCGAAGAGCGTGTTTTAAAAGATAAAGAGATCACAATTGCCGTATCTGCATTGGCGGATAGTTCAGTGAATCTTGTTTGCCGTTCATGGGTAAAAACTGAAGATTACTGGGCTGTTTATTGGGCTTTGACCGAAGCGGTGAAAACAACTTTCGACAAAGAAGGTATTTCTATCCCGTTCCCACAGCGCGATTTGCACGTTATTGATGGCAGCGCCCTTACAGGCAAGAAAGCGGCTTAATTTTTTAGCCACTATATATATTTTGGAAAAGGCCCTGTTTAGGGTCTTTTTTTATGGCTTAAGGGGCATTTACTTCCCCCCGCGCAAGCGCTATGCTGTCGCCAATTTTAAGGATTAAAATGTAAAGGTGACGCCGCGTGTTTAAAGCGCTTACAGATATTATCGGTGCAGATAAGCTGATTCATGAAGATGAAGCCCGCGCGCTATACCCGTGCCCATCGCAAGCCGCGCGCAAAATCAAAGGCGTTGTGAAGCCGCAAAATATTGCTGATGTACAGGCGATTGTCCATTGGGCCAACGCGGAAGGCATTAAGCTTTACCCGTTAAGCACAGGACGCAATTGGGGCTATGGCGGCGGCAACCCTGTGGCAGAAGATTGCCTAATCCTCGATATGGGGGATATGCGCCAGATTAAAGATTTTGACCCAGAGCTTGGCAGCATCACTTTAGAACCGGGCGTTACTCAAGGGGCGCTTTATGAATTTCTAAGTGCCAATAACCACCCGTTTTTTGCGCCGGTGACAGGGTCGAGCCCACATTGCAGCTTGATTGGCAATGCACTTGAGCGCGGTTATGGCGTCACGCCGATCACAGACCATTTCCAAGGCATCACAGAAGTCACCGCCGTTTTGGCCGATGGGTCAATATATCAAGGCCAATTGGATGAGATGAATATCGAATCCTCAAAACTCGCCAAATGGGGCGCCGGCCCTTATGTAGAAGGGTTATTTTCGCAAGGGAATTTTGGCATTGTCGTTGAAGCGAGCATTAAATTAGACCCGCGCACCGATGACAGCATCATGATCATCTTTAAACCAAATGATGATGCAGAGAGCTTTGACCATGTCGTCCGCGTCAGTCGCGATTTGATGCAAACGCAAAAGAAAGTCGTTTCCGCGATTAAATATTTCAACAAAGCCTATTCGGTTGCGTTAAACATGCCGATCCCGCGTGAAGATATGGCGGCTGATGATTTTAATATGATGAATTGGCTGAACAAGGCGGGCGCAAAATATAAACTGCCTGAATGGCTTGGGCTAATTTTCATCTATGGTAATGATGATTTAGCGCATATCGCGGCGCGTGAATGTAAAAAAGCGCTCGCGCCACATTGTCAATCTGTTGTGGTGTTTGACCGCAAGAAAATTAAACTGGCGCGCGCCGTCAATAAAATCCTGCCGAAGATGAAGCCGCTTGAAATGCTGAAAGCGCAGATTGATACAGTTAGCGCAAGTTATGACTTACTGCGCGGCATGCCACAAAGCCGCTTTTTAAAAGCCGCCTATTGGCGCGCAGGTCAATTGCCAGAAGATAGCGCCGATTATCATCCCGGCCGCGATGGCTGCGGCCTGATTTGGTATGCGCCGATGCTGCCAATGACGGGTAAAGACCTACTTAAATTTGAACAGATCACCAAAGAAGTCTGCGCCGAATATGGGATATTCCCTGTGGTGTCGATGACCACGATATCGGAACAATGCATTACCGCCCTAGTGCCGATTATGTTTGACCCGCATGAGAATATGGACGCGGCCTTCGCCTGTCATAAGGCGCTGTTTGCTGCATGCCGCACGGCTGGATATTTACCGTATCGCGCCCATATCGATTCCATGGCGTGGTATCAAGGCGCGGACGAGCCACAAAAACATTTTGAAACAACGCTGCACAAAGCAAAACAACATATTGACCCAGAAGGCCTAATGTCCCCTGGGCGCTATCAACGTAGAAAGGCCTAAGCCGATGTATGAAGACGCTAACCCATCAAATATCGTGTCGTTATTCACCCGTGAATTAAACCTCGCCTTGACCAAATGGCGCGGCGCGCTTGGCGATGAACGCGTGCTGAGTGATGATGAAGCGATTAGCCGTTATCAAAATTGCTGTTCCCAAAGCCGCAGACATATCCATGCGATCTTACTGCCTGAGAATGAGGCCGAGATCCAAGATATTTTATCCGTTGCACGCCACCATAAAGTGCCCGTTTATCCAGTCAGCACTGGACGCAATTGGGGCTTTGGCGGCGCGAACCCTGCCGTTGATAACTGCGTGATTATTGACCTTCACAAAATGAACCGCATTGTTGATTTTGATGCCGACTTAGGGATTGTCACCGTTGAGCCGGGCGTCACCCAAGGCCAGCTTGAGTCGTTCTTAAGCGCCAATAATTATCCATTTATGTATTCCGCGATTGCCTCAAGCACGCATTGCTCCGTGATGGGCAACGCACTTGACCGCGGCCATGGCATGATGCCGCATACAGATCGTTTCTCATCCCTAATGTCACTGCGCGCTGTATTGCCTGATGGTGACATTTATCAGCCGCTGCTTGATGATGCAGGCGGCAAAGCCATTAGCCGTGCCTATAAATGGGGAGTTGGCCCTTATATTGACGGGCTATTTTCGCAAGGCTCATTCGGCGTAGTGACCGAAGCAAGCTTTGCCTTAGCGCGCCGCCCTGAACATGTAACATTATTTTACTTCCGCCCACGTACTGGCGTGAATATGACCGAATTTACCGATAAATTGCGCGAAGTGAAGCAGCGCCTTGGCGGCGTAGTCAACACAATCGATTTCGGCAACCGCATGAGCGCCGAACAAGGTAAGCGCGATAGTGACGCCGTATTAAGCCCCGCCGATTTATGGCAGCGCATGGATGATGTCAGCCTATGGACGGCTTACGGGTCAATCCACGCAAGTAGCGAGATGAATAAAGCGGCGATTAAAGCGATGCAGCGCATCCTTAAACCCGTCGCGCATGATTTCGTCTTTGTGAATGAAGATTTGATCAAAAAAGTCGAAAACAAGCCTAAAAAGTTCAAAAATACGCCAATGCGCCGCTTTGTGGCCCAAAATATCGGCCTAATCAAAGAAATGTACGCCTATATGCACGGAAAACCGCAAATGAAGGCGTTAAATTACACATATCACCACCAAAACATGCCAGAGAAGGATGATAATAGCCTTGATCAGGACATTAAACAGGCTGGCTTGATATGGTATTGGCCGATTATTCCGCTGCGTGGCAAGGATGTGCACTTATTCCTGCAAATGTTCAAACAAATTGCCGCGAAGCATGAAATATACCCAACATGGAATCTCTGCGTTGAAAGCGAAACATGGATCTCCGCGGGGATACATATTTTCTTTGACCCAACGCATGAAAAAGCCGCCGCAGATAAATTCCACAAAGAACTATTTGAAGAAGGCAAACGTTTGGGGTATCTTCCGCATCGCGCGCATATTGACACAATGGGTTGGTATGCAGATGCCGAGAATAGCCGCTTCTTCGCGATGGTGAAAAAACTGAAACAAGGTTTAGACCCTGATAATATTATGGCACCCGGCCGGTATGGCCCTGCCGGTAAATTGTAAGAGCATAGAAAGACAAAATCATGAGCGAACACACATTAAAGACAACGCATGACGCCGACCAAAAATTGTCAGGCCATTTTAACGAAGCGGCTGAACATTCAACATGGAAACGCATGCGTATGGCATGGGCGGAATCCTCCCGCACAGAAAAAGCCGTCATCATCGGCATCGCGGCGACATTCCCAGTATCTGTCCCTGTCATTGCAGGCGCGACATATTGGCTAGTTAAACGCGGCATCCCTTGCGGCGTGAGCGGCGGTTACTGATCAAACGAACAAAAAAAAGCCCGCAAAATAGCGGGCTTTTTTGTATCTGCATTTAGAATTAGAAGCGGTAAGATACACCCGCGCCCAAAATCCATGGGTTTAGGTCAACGTCATGGGCTTGCAAAGCTGTTGCGCCCAAATTCACGTCAACGTCAACTTGAAGGTCAATATATTTCGCATCGAAGTTTAGACCCCAGTTGTCATTCAACCAGTAATCAAAACCTGCTTGAACGGCATAACCAAAGCCGCCATCAACATCAAGATTATTGAAGCCTGTGCCTTCATCTTCACCATAGAACATTGAGTAGTTAATACCCGCGCCAACATATGGGCTGAATTTTTGGTCTGGTGTGAAGTGATATTGCAATGTCAATGTTGGCGGCAAAATCCATGTGTCACCCACATCATTTGTACCGGCTTTAATTGAGTGTTCAGCGGTCGCTGCGATCAATTCTGCGGCAACATGGTCTGTGAAGAAATATGTTACATCGACTTCAGGGACATAGGCGTTATCAACGTCTGTTTTCAAGCTTGTTACGGATTCACGGCCATCACCATCGGCAATCACGCCAATTGCGCGGGCACGAATTTGGAAACGCTCTTTTGACAGCCAGTCTGAACCTTCACCCGCGAATGCTGGTGCGCTGACGCCGACCAAGAAAGTCGCGACTAACAATGTTTGTTTGATCAAATTTTTACTCATATCGTCCTCATATATATAGGTGGTGTTAATGCTGTAGAAACCATAGCAAAGAAAAGGCTACGCCGAATTGACACAAGTCAAAAAAACTTCTGATTCTTAGATTTTAATGATGGGGTTTTTCTTCATCATCATCAAGCAAAATACGCTGCGCTGCGCCGTCTAAATCATCATATTGACCAGACTTTAAGCTCCAGACAAAAGCAAACAGGCCGACAAGCCCCAGAATTAACGCAATAGGAATCAGATAAATCAAAATACTCATGACAATAATTTTAACCGATATGAATTGATAATCACCAATAAAGATGACGCCGACATACAAATTGCGGCAATCATTGGCGTGACATAGCCCATAAAGGCAAAAGGTACGGCGATACAGTTATAGGCAATCGCCAAACCGAAATTTTGCTTCACCAGTTTTTGTGTGAAGCACGCATGTTTATAGGCATCAATCACGGGCTGCATATGCTCACCCATGAAAATAATATCAGCCGCATTTTGGGTGATATCAACGGCGCTGCCTGGTGCCATGGATATCCCCGCGCTGGCCAAAACGGGCGCATCATTCAGGCCGTCCCCGACCATCAACACATTATGGCCAGCATCTTTTAATTCATGGATAAGTGCCGTTTTATCAACGGGCGTTTGTTCGGCGTAGAATGTGTCAATGCCGACATCTGCTGCGACATGGGTGACCACGGCGCTGCGGTCACCTGAGAGCAAGATTGGTTTAATCCCCAAAGCCTTTAAGGCCGCAATCGCGTCAGCGGCATCTGCTTTAATCTGGTCTTTAAAGGTGAAAATCTGCGCGACCTGCCCATTAATCATTAAACAGATTTGTGGATAGACGCTTTCACTTGGCACATCCTGCCCACACCATTTGAGGCTGCCTAATTTGATTTGATCCCCCGCGATGGTTGCTTCTAAACCTTTACCCGCATATTCCTTGACTTGATCAACGGATAATAGATCCCCCGTATAGGCGACTGATAACGCCTTTGAAAGTGGGTGCGCACTTTGGGCGGCGAGTGAGGCGGCGATTTGCAGGCTCTTTGGTGCAAAGCCATCCATTTGCAAAGCTGGTTTACCGATGGTCAATGTCCCTGTTTTATCAAAGACCGCGATATCAATTTTGGCGAGGCGTTCAAGCGCATCACCTGATTTCACCAAGATATTGCGTTTCATTAGCTGCCCTGTTGCCAAGACCTGCACCACAGGCACTGCCAAACCAAGCGCACATGGGCAAGTAATAATCAGCACTGTTACGGCAATGAGCAAAGCATCCTGCCATAATGCGCCAAGCACAGCCCACCAAAGAATAAACGCCAATAAAGCAAGACTATGAACGAATGGTGTATATAAACGCGCCGCGCGATCCGCCAAACGGACATAGGCGGCATTGGCCTGCTCTGCCTTTTCAAGCAGACGAACGATATCAGCCAAGAGCGAATCTTCTGCGGCTTTGGCAACACGCAAACGCAGCGGCGCAGATAAATTGACCATGCCTGAATATAGTTCATCATCAACATGAACATCGCGCGGCATGGTTTCCCCTGTGACCAAAGCGGTATCCACGGTAGTGTCCCCACTTAAAGCCACACCATCAACGGGGATACGCTCCCCCAAGGCCACTTGGACAATCATATCAGGCTTAAGATCACGAATAAGGATTTTGCGTGTATTCGCGCCCTCAACCACCGTGGCAAAGCCTGCCAATGTTTGCAGCAAATCATGCGCGGCGCCTTTGGCCTGACGGCGGGCGCGGAAATCAAGGTAACGGCCAATCAACAAGAAGAACATCAGCATCACAGCGGAATCAAAATAAACATGTGTGCCATGGTCTAAAGTTTCAAAAATGCTCATCCCCGTTGCCAAAATTAACGCGAGGGATATTGGTACATCCATATTCGTATGACGGTTCTTCAAAGCGGCCCATGCCGACTTAAAGAAAGGCCGTCCCGAGAAGACCACAACAGGAATGGCAATTAAACCTGAAATCCAATGCATCAACAAACGTGTGTTCATGCCCATGGTGACCTCATCCGTTGCCCATAACCCAACCGAGAGCAGCATCAGATTGCCCATAGCAAAGCCTGCCACACCTAAACAAAGGAGTAGGAAACGGCCTTCTTGTTCTTCGGTGCTTTTTTCTATTTCAGGATTATAAGGGAAAACTTGATAACCCAGACGCGCAACTTCACCTGCGAAGTCATCGGCCTCAGCCGCATCACCCGTCCATTTAACGCTAAGGCAGCCGGTTGAGAAATTCAAACGCACATAGCTAACATTTTTATGTTCTTGCAGAGCTGATTCAATTTTTTGGATACAAAGGGCGCAATGCACACCTTTCACCAAAAAATTCAGACTATGCACATCGTCTTTATCGGTTTGGATAAGGCTATGATAGGCGGTTTGTTCAATTTGCGCTGCTTGATTCATGCTGCTGTGCCTGCTCAATAATGTCGTTATAATTCAGTCCTACCTCATAAGCGTGTTCGACAACAACACCTGTATGAGTCGATAAAGCCTTATAAACAAAATAGGCATCGACACTCGCAAAAACCACAAAAAAGGCAATTAATGCCATTAAAACAATTCGGCCATCCTTGCGGTTTTTTGTTTGTTCATTTTCCATCAATGTGGCCTTTCACTGATAAACATCGATTCATAACGGTCACTCACACCTGTTTGGGTTTCTTGCAAGACAAACTCAATCGGAATTGGTTTTTGCGGTTCAACAGGGGCATGCACGAAAATTTTAAACTGCCCGACACTATCTGCACCGACGCCAAGCACCATTTCATCAAGGTCACCTGCGCCGACCATTTCAATGATTGCGCCATCAAGGCCTTTGACCTGCAGCGCATAGATATGGTCATTATGGGTCTTATTCAATATTTTCAAATCATAACCGTTACGAATGTCGCCATTTGATAAACGCACGAAGAGCGGGTTACGGTCATGCAAGATATTCATTTCAAGTTCAGAGCGGTTCAGCAAGCTGTAGAGCATAATGCCGCCGACAATCGCGATAATCGCCATATAGTAAAAACTGCGCGGACGCAGCAGGCGGTATTTCGAAATGGGCAGATCATGATTCTTTTCTTCTAAACGGCGTTCGGTATCATAACGGATCAGGCCGCGTGGCAAGCCGACTTTATCCATGACATCATCACAGGCATCAATACATAAGCCGCAGGCAATACATTCCATTTGCAGCCCTTCGCGGATATCAATCCCCATCGGGCAGACCTGCACACAGGCCGTACAATCAATACAATCCCCAAGGCCCGTCCAGTCTGCACCTTTTTTATGTTTACCGCGTGGTTCACCGCGTTTTTCATCATAGCCAATGATCAACGTATCTTGGTCAAACATTGCAGATTGAAAACGCGCATAAGGGCACATATAGGTACAGACCTGTTCGCGCGCAAAACCTGCCATTAAATAGGTCATGAAGGTCAAGCTACAAACAAAACCAAGCACCACAGGCGATACATCAAAATTGAAAAAGCTGCGCACCAAGGTTGGAGCATCATTGAAATACAGGACAAACGAGCCCGCCGTACACCATGCGATGACAAGCCAGATGGCGTGGGTGATGGCAAGTTTTGTGAATTTTTCCTTTGTCCATGGGCCTTCACGTAATTTTTTGCGTTTATTACGGTCGCCTTGAACAATCCGCTCCACCCAAATAAATAGATCAGTCCAGACGGTTTGAAAACACAGATAGCCACACCAGACGCGCCCAAACAGAGACGTCACAAAAAACAACGCAATCGCCGCCAAAATCAAAATGCCGGTTAGGATATAAACTTCCTGTGGCCAAATTTCGATCCAAAACCAATAAGCACGGCCACGTTCAAGGTCGATCAACACAGCTTGGTCAGGGGCAGATGGACCACGATCCCAGCGCAGGAAGGGCACAAAATAATAAATGGCCAGACAAATTATCATCGCCAGCCATTTTAAATTACGATATACCCCCGCGACACGCTTGGGGTATATTCGTTCCTGTTTCTGAAAAAGCTGTATGTCGCCTTCAGGGGTTTCTGTGCTCACAATGCACTCCTATTCTTCACCGCCGCCTAGTTGATGTACGTAGATGGCAAGCTGACGGATCGTATTTTCATCTAAACGATTTTTCCACGCTGGCATCATACCGGCGCGCGCATAAAAGACCGAGTGGTAAATATCCGCGCGTTTGCTGCCATAAAGCCAGATGGCGTCTGTTAAATTCGGCGCACCAAATTCACGAAGCCCCTTGGCATCTGTACCATGACAAGATGCACAATTCTGCGCAAATATTGTATGGCCAGCCATGTCTTCTGAGGCCTTACCATCACGCAGGCCAACGACATAATCCACAACGGCATTAATATCATCTGCCTTTAACAAACCTTCCTTACCAAAGGCCGGCATTTGCGACATATGTGTGTCAAAATCGTTATGGACACGAATACCGTGCTGTATTGTCGTATAGATATCTTCGACCCTGCCGCCCCATAACCAGTCATCATCATTCAGGTTCGGGTAACCCTTGCTTCCTTCAGCGCCGCTGCCGTGACAGGTTGCACAATTGTCTTTAAAGGCTGCCGCGCCGCCTGCTGTGGCAAAGCTATATAGCGCAGGGTCATTCAAAATCTCATCAAAATCAGCCGCTTCGAACTTCTCAAGATAAGCTTGCTGACGGGCAATGATCTCTTGTTGGCTCTCGGCAAGTTCTTTGAACTGCGTATAGCCTGATGTCCCTTTTGTCGCGCCACCTGGCACTGGCCATGCTGGATAAACAATGAAATACCAGAAGGACCATAAACACGTCACAAGGAACACCCAGACCCACCAACGTGGCAGCGGGTTATTAAGCTCCTTCAGGCCATCCCATTCATGTCCGGTGGTTTCAATGCCGGATAGTTCGTCTATATCTTTTTTCTTATCTTCATCATGCATTGTCTTCGTCCTTTAACGGGATTTGGCCATATTCCTTAAATTTCTCTTTTGCGCCCGGTAACATCAACCAGACCAAAATGCCAAGGAACAGGGTTAAGAAAATAAACAAGCCAAGTAGGCCGTAAGTTTGACTGGCAAAAAGCTCTTTCATCTTATTCACCGCCTTCCATATCATCTTGACCAAGCGTCGCTTTACTTACTGCACCTGGGTCAACATCTTTGGTTGCTTCAAAATCAACCATCGTGCCAAGCACCTGCAAATAAGCGATCAAGGCATCCATTTCTGAAACGATATTTGGCTGACCATCAAAATCACGCGCATTGACGTTTTCACCATAGCGCTCTTGAAGACCTGCTATATCGACGCGTGGTTCACCATTAGCCTGCGCATAAGCATCTTTATCCGCATTTTCAATCATGGCTTCGTCATAAGGTACGCCAACCGCTTTCAATGCGCTTAGGTGATGACCAAGGTCATGCATTTTCACGCCGCGATTCATCAAGAAGCTATAACTTGGCATAATCGATTCTGGCACAACACTGCGCGGGTTCATCATATGCGCGACATGCCATGCATCAGAATATTTTTTCCCAACACGCGCCAAATCTGGGCCTGTACGTTTTGAGCCCCATTGGAATGGGTGGTCATACATACTTTCTGCCGCCAATGAATAGTGGCCATAACGGGTCACTTCATCGCGCAATGGACGAATTTGCTGTGAGTGGCAGTTATAACAACCTTCACGCAAATAAATGTTATAGCCTGCCAATTCAAGCGGCGTATAAGGACGGACACCTTTGACCGGTTCAATCACCGTTTCCTGGCGGAAGAGCGGTACAATCTCCACTATACCGCCAATCAACACCGTGACGATGATCGCGAGCAACAAGACAATTGAGCGTTTTTCTAAAAACTCATGGTTCTTTAAAGGATTCATTGCTTTTATACTCCTCAATTATTCTGCTGCAACAAGCACGGCTGCGCGTGTCGTTTGTCTTGGGTTACCATCTTTATCAACTTCATTCACCGCAACGTCACCCTTGATCGTACGGTAGAAGTTATAGGTCATAATCAATGCACCAGCGAGATAGAGTAAACCGCCACATGCACGAATGATGTAATAAGGATGCATTGCCTGAACAGTTTCAACGAATGAATAGGTCAAGAAGCCATATTCATTATAACTGCGCCACATTAGACCCTGCATAATGCCAGACACCCACATTGATGTGATATAAAGCACGATGCCGAAGGTCGCGATCCAAAGGTGAAGGCTGACCAATTTTAATGAATAAACTTCTTCACGGTTCCAAAGCTTCGGCACAAGGTAGTATAGGCAGCCAAAGGTAATGAAACCAACCCAGCCCAGTGCGCCTGAATGCACGTGACCAATGGTCCAGTCTGTATAATGCGACAAGGCATTAACGGCACGAATGGACATTAATGGCCCTTCAAACGTACTCATCCCATAGAAAGCCAGCGCGACTATCATGAACTGCAAGACAGGGTCTTTACGCAGTTTATGCCATGCACCTGAAAGGGTCATCATACCATTGATCATACCGCCCCAACTCGGCATCCAGAGCATGATAGAGAAAGTCATACCCAAAGTTTGCGCCCAGTCTGGCAAAGCGGTGTAGTGCAAATGGTGCGGCCCTGCCCAAATATAGATAAAGATCAATGACCAAAAGTGAACGATGGACAAACGATATGAATAAACTGGACGTTCCGCACGTTTAGGGATGAAGTAATACATCATACCCAAGAAACCCGCTGTTAGGAAGAAGCCCACCGCATTGTGACCATACCACCACTGGATCATTGCACTTTGAACGCCTGCTGGGACAGAATAACTTTTGGCGTAGCGCCAATCGACAGGCAAGCTCAAGTTATTGCCGATATGCAGCACAGCCACAGTAATAATAAAGGCCAAGAAGAACCAGTTGGCGACATATAGATGCGGCTCTTTACGTTTAATCACCGTCATCATATAGACGACTAAATAGGTGACCCAAACGGCGGTTAACCACAAATCGGCATACCATTCTGGCTCTGCATATTCTTTAGCCTGCGTGACGCCAAGGACATATCCAAGCGCCGCCATAATAATAAAGGCCTGATAACCCCAGAAGGTGAATGATGCGGCTCTATCCCCCCAAAGGCGGGCACGACAGGTGCGCTGAACAACATAATAGCTTGTCGCGAATAACGCATTACCACCAAAGGCAAAAATCACCGCCGATGTGTGCAAAGGACGTAGACGCCCAAAAGTCAAATAAGGCTCTAAATTCAAGACTGGAAAAGCCATTTGCAGGGCGATGAACACGCCCCCCATTAAGCCAATCACACCCCAAAACGTTGTTGCCAGAGTGAATTTACGGACAATGTCGTAATTATAATCGACGACATGTCCTGTCGATATCTGCGAGTCAGTCGCTTCTTTGCTCATTCCTATCTTCCTTTATATCAAAATATAACCAGCCATGATGAAGAGCCATATGGCGCTCCACATCATCGCGAAGTGTTTCAATTGTCCAAAAATTTGCGGGTATTTGCGCTGCATCGTGCCGCCGCCCAAGGCTACCAAGACCAAAGCAGGCATTGTCCCCAAACCAAAACTGATCATGGCGAGTGCTGTCGTAGCTACATTTGGCGCCGCAAGCGCCGCCATCAAAACCGCAACAATCATACCGCAAGGCATAAAACCCAAAAGTAAACCTGTTAGATATTGCGCGAAAAAACCGCGGCGCGCCGATAATTTGGTGAAACCGCGCTGCAAATATTTAAACGGCACACCAATATGTACGCGCCCCGCCCATGGGAATAGCTTGGCAAGAGATGGCATGGCCGTCACCAAGAACATAACCCCTGCCACCATCAAGAGCGGCGCGATCACCATCGCGCGGATTGGCATGAATAAAAAGGCCATATTTAAGACTGTCGCCAAAACCACCGCCATCAGCGTATATGTCGTGATTCGCCCTAGATGATAAGGCAACAAAAGCGCACCAGAAAGTTTCTCGATATTTTGGCTTTGCGCAAGGACAAACGGCCCACACATTAGCGTGCAATGCGAAAAACCGCCAACCAATCCCGCAGTAAACAGGCTGATATATAGCCCCTGCGACAGGTCGAGCGTTTTTAAACAGCTGGCTGTTAGATTTAAAAAATCGATTATCATACGCGTTTGACTCGCTTTTCGTGCACTCTTTGCTATTATGGGACAGCAAAACGGCCTGCGCCTTGACAAAGGTCAAAAATAACCCCTGAATTTGATTTAAATATAATAAAGAATCTAGACCATGCGCGAAAGTGAAGAATGTAAAAAAATCCTTGAAAACAAAGCGATGTTCAAAATGGCATCGCCTGAGTTTATGGATAAACTGGTGCAAAGCGCGCATTTGCACAATGCAGGTAAAGGCAAGGTTTTATTTATTCATCAAGACACTGCCGATAAATTCTATATTGTCGTCAGTGGTTGGGTGAAGCTATTCCGTGAAACATTAGATGGTGCACAGGCTGTGGTTGATATTCTCCCCGCAGGCCATATTTTCGGTGAAACCAGTATCTTTGAAAATGACAGCTACCCTTACAGCGCCGAAGCTGTTGAGCCGAGCGTAATCATGTCTTTACCGCTAAGCCTGCTTAAGCAAGAAATTGAAGATAATCCGAAACTCGCGCTTGCTATGCTGTCTGCTATGGCACGCTACCGTAAGCAGCAAGACCGTGAAATTGAACATCGTACTTTGCAAAATGCATCACAGCGTATCGGCTGTTTCCTTCTGCGCTTAGCAGATCAAGAGGCCACGGGCCCAATTACCATTCACCTCCCTTACGATAAAACGCTTGTGGCTTCACGCCTTGGTATGCAGCCTGAAACTTTTTCGCGGGCGCTTGGTAAATTGAAAGATGCAACAGGCATTAAAGTCAAAGGCGCAACGGTTGAATTAAAAAGCTTAGATCAACTTATTGATTATTCCTGTTCAGCCTGCAGCTCAGAATTCCCCTGTCACGATCTTAACGCCTGATCATTCGGCTTTTGGCAGCGGATACATCCACTCCCAATTAATTTTCGCGGGGTTATTAATATATTCATCCGCATGGTTTATCACGTCTTCCAAATAACTGCGGGTGACGCGCCATTCTTTTTGGCAATGGCATGCTTCAGCCGCGCAGCCAGACAATGTTTGATCTGCATTCATATGTATGGCGTGATGTGCCTTAGGATGGTCATCAATAATGCGTACGGCTATATTCTGCGGCGTGATAGGTTCAGGTAAAGCCCCAAGAATTTGTTTAAAAGGAAAACGTTCCTTATTCGCGGTCAGCGCAAGGTTACAAATATGCAGATATTGCGCGAATAATTCCGCCTCTTCTGAATTTAGCAATGTGTCGTTACATTCATCCATCATATGAACATGATGCCAAATTTAACCCGACGTGAAATTGACTTTTATCAATCAAGCATAAAAAAACGCCGCGACACACAAAGCATCGCGGCGTGATTTACTGGTGTATTAAATCTTAGATGTCAAAACGGTCTAATGTCATGACTTTGGTCCATGCGGCAACGAAATCTTCTACGAATTTTTGTTTTGCATCATCCATTGCGTAAACTTCAGCTACGGCACGCAATTCTGAATTTGAACCGAAGATCAAATCAACTGGCGTCGCTGTGAATTTAACTTTGCCTGACTTACGATCAACACCTTCATAGATGCCGTCTTTGTCTGTCTTGCGCCAGATTGTCGACATATCCAGCAACTCAACAAAGAAGTCATTATTCAAAGTACCTGGCTTCGCAGTGAACACGCCATGTTTTTCGCCATAAGCATTGGCACCAAGCGCACGCATACCGCCAAGCAAGACCGTCATTTCCGGTACAGTTAGGTCAAGCTGATCCGCTTTATCAACCATCATTTCTGTTGGTGATTTATACGCATCCGCGGCTGCGAAATAGTTACGGAAGGCATCCGCTTTTGGCTCAAGCAATGCAAATGAGTTTACATCTGTTTTTGCTTGAGTTGTGTCAGCGCGGCCTGGCTTGAATGGAACTTCGACAGAGATGCCCGCATCTTTTGCAGCTTTCTCAATCGCTGTTGCCCCGCCAAGCACGACAAGGTCAGCTAATGACACTTTACGGCCACCTGCTTTTGTCCCGTTAAAGTCTTTTTGGATGGCTTTAAGTTTATCCAAGACTTTATTCAGTTCCGCAGGGTTGTTTACTGCCCATGTGTTTTGCGGCTCAAGCGCAATACGGCCACCATTGGCACCGCCACGCTTATCTGTCGCACGGAAGCTTGATGCCGCACCCCATGATGCACGCACAAGCTCAGAGACCGTCAAACCTGAATCCAGAATTTCTTTCTTCAGTTTTTTCACATCGCCTGCATTGATCACATCGTAATCAACCGCTGGGATGGGGTCTTGCCAGATCAATTCTTCCTTAGGCACTTCTGCGCCCAAATATAATGTCACTGGGCCCATATCGCGGTGGGTCAATTTAAACCATGCTTTCGCGAAGGCTTTTTGGTATTCCTCTGGATTTTCAAGGAAACGCTCAGCAATCTTTCTATATTCAGGGTCAAATTTAAACGCCAAATCTGCAGTCGTCATCACAGGTGGGTTATATTTACCTTCAACATGTGCGTCAGGCACAGATTCATGCAAAGATTCATCTGTTGGTACCCATTGAATTGCACCGGCTGGGCTGCGTGTTTGTTTCCACTCAAAGCCAAGCAAGTTTTGCAAGTATAGTGATGACCATTGTGTTGGGGCTTGTGTCCATGCACCTTCAAGACCACTTGTCACCGTGTCTTCTGAATGGCCTTTACCGCATTTGTTTTTCCAGCCTAGACCTTGATCTTCGATTGGCGCTGCGCCTGGCTCTGCACCCACGCAATCCGCCGGTTTATGCGCACCATGCATTTTGCCGAATGTGTGGCCCCCCGCAACCAAGGCTAATGTTTCTTCATCCGTCATTGCCATGCGGCCGAAAGCTTCCCGAATATTTTTTGCTGAACCAAGTGGATCTGGCTTGCCCATTGGGCCTTCTGGGTTCACGTAAATCAAACCCATATGTGTTGCACCAAGTGGACGCTGTAATTTACCGTCTTTTTCATGACGGTCACTGGCAAGCATTTCAACTTCTGGACCCCAGTAAACTAAATCAGGCTCCCAATCATCGGCGCGTCCACCCGCAAAACCGAATGTTTCAAACCCCATATTTTCAAGCGCAACGTTACCCGCCAGCACCATCAGATCAGACCATGAAATCGCACGGCCATATTTTTGTTTTACAGGCCAGAGAAGACGACGTGCTTTATCAAGACTTGCATTATCAGGCCAGCTGTTTAACGGGTCAAAGCGTTGTTGACCACCACCTGCGCCGCCACGGCCGTCAAGCGTACGGTATGTACCTGCGCTGTGCCATGCCATACGAATGAAGAATGGGCCGTAATTGCCAAAATCGGCAGGCCACCACTCTTGTGATGTCGTCAAAACAGAATCGATGTCTTTTTTAAGCGCTGCATAATCCAATTTTTTGAATTCAGCAGCATAATCAAAATCATCGCCATATGGGTTTGAGCGCGCATCATGGTCACGCAAAGGGGAAAGATCAAGCTGATCAGGCCACCAGAAGCTGTTTGGCTTTGCCACGCCCATCGCTGCGCTACCTGCACCTTTTGCACCTGCAGGCTTACTGATTTTTGCTTCTTCGCTCATCGCCTGTGTCGGCAGGCTCGACGCAGCAAGCAAAGTCATGCAAGCACCTGTTAATAATAGTTTTTTCTTAAACAATGATTTTCTCCTTCATATATCCAAAGAATTATTTGATTAAAGTTTGGATATTATAACGATGGAAAAATAGCCAAATCCAATTGGAAATTCATGTTTTTGGTATTGGTAAAACCGATGGATAAACTGGTATATTTATAGATAATATCGATCAATAGAAATTGATAATGCAAAATAGAAAAATGGCGCAGTCATAAACCGCGCCATTCATATATTGTTTTAAGTTGTTTTCACCTTATGCCACTAGATCATATCGATCGGCATTCATGACTTTCGTCCATGCCGCAACAAAGTCATGAACAAATTTTTCGTGGTTATCATCCTGTGCGTAAACTTCAGCATATGCACGTAAGACCGAATTTGACCCAAAGACCAAATCAATACGTGTTGCCGACCATTTCACTGCATCTGTTTTACGGTCACAAATTTGATATGTACCGTCTTTTGATGGTTTCCATTTATAGGCCATATCCGTCAGATTAACAAAGAAGTCATTGCTGAGGACACCTTCGCGGTCAGTGAACACACCATGTTTTGCGC
>JASBUS010000060.1 GCA_030147745.1 Alphaproteobacteria bacterium | reverse complement strand
AGGCTTGTCACAAAGCCACCGTTTCCTTGCTTATATCATGGCGTTTTTCATGTTCTCGATGAGCGGTATTCCACCATTGGCAGGGTTCTTCGGTAAATTGGTCGTTTTGAAAGCGGCTGTGGCCTCTGGCTTCTATGTTTTGGCTGTCCTAGGCGTATTGGGCTCGGTTGTTGCGTGTTTCTATTATCTACGTGTCATCAAAGTTATGTTCTTTGATGGTTTGGAATTGTCACTTGATAAAGTGCCATCCGTATCACGTCAGATCGTTGTCACAGTTTGTGCGTTGATCGTATTGTTCTTCGTTGTTAAGCCTGAGCCATTCATCAATATGGCGATACAAGCAGCACAGATGATTTCTTAAGGATTTAGATGGGCGTTTTGACATGGCTGAAGTTTTTCCCTTCTTAAACGGGACTATTCATCACTATCAAAGCGTTACATCAACCCAAGATCAAATTAAAACCCTGCTGGGTGATTTTGCGCCAGAGCAGGGTTTTTTATGCGTTTTGGCGGATGCGCAGCAAACAGGGCGCGGGCGTCATGGCCGTGAATGGATCTCGCCTGTTGGCAATCTTTATATGACAGTTGCATTGCGTCCTAAGGGGCAGCGGCAATATTTGGGGTTATATGCATATATTTGTGGGCTTGCCCTTTATGATGCGTTAAAGCCACATATTACAGCGGCTGACATTGCGCTGAAATGGCCGAATGATGTGATGGTTAATGACCAGAAGATGGCCGGCATATTAATGGAATTCCATCATGACACAGAAAGCGGCGAAGATTTTTTGTTAATTGGTATGGGGGTGAATATCATCTCCGCGCCTGAAGAACGTATCGCGCTGAACATGGTCGGGGCAGATGCCGTGAAGCCGTTAGATATCGTTGAAGCGTTTCTGGGTGCATTTGAGCATTGGCAGTCAAGCTATGTTGAGCAAGGCACCGCTGATATACTTTCAACGTGGCAGGGGCGTGGCTGGCGGTTAGATGAACAAGTTCAGGTGAAATTAGGATCAGAGATTATCAAGGGACGCTTTGGCGGTTTTGATGAATTTGGCTCCTTGATTATTTTATTGGAAAACGGTGAAAAACGCCGTATAACCGCAGGGCAATTATATTTTGGCAATGAGAAAATGGATGGCTAAAGATGTTCTTAGCGATTGATATTGGAAATACACATAGTGTTTTTTCGTTTTTTGACGGTGACACACAAATGGCGGTTTGGCGCCTGCAGTCTGATGCTAAACGCACGGCTGATGAATATATCGCGCAGCTTATGCCGCTTTCGGTAAAGGATTCTATACATTTTGCAGATGTGAAAAATGTGTGGTTATCATCCGTTGTGCCGGATGCGAATAACGAAATGAAGCGCTTGTCTCGTAAATTGTTTGATACAGAGATTGTCGAGATTTCACACGAAACTTTGCCAGAGCTTTCAATTAAATTGCCGCGCCCTGAAGAAGTCGGCGCAGACCGTTTGGTTAATGCGGTGGCTGTAATGGCGTATTACCAAGCGCCAGCGATTGTGATTGATTTTGGCACAGCAACGACATTTGATGTGGTTGATAGTGAAGGTGCATTTATTGGCGGCGTTATCGCGCCGGGTGTGAATTTGTCGGTTAATGCGCTCTATGCCGCCGCGGCGAAATTGCCGAAAATCTCGATTTCAAAGCCGAAAAAGGCGATTGGTGATAGTACCATTACGGCGATGCAGTCTGGCATTTATTGGGGCTATGTGTCGATGGTTGAAGGTATGGTGAAACGTATCTCCGCTGAATTAGTAGGCACAGGGCAAAAGCCATTGGTGATTGCCACTGGCGGTCTTTCAGGGTTAATGGCCGAAGGGCTTGGCGATATCGTTGATGTCGTGGATGAGGATTTAACCCTTAAAGGTTTAAAGAAGATATTTGAATTACAGGGTGATCGTGTATCATCGTTAGAAAGAAAAAGAAGTTAGACGGCCTTATGGATCAGAAAAAAGTTAAGCAGACATATTCAATCGACCCACAAAAATTATACTTCTTGCCGCTTGGTGGCTCTGAAGAATTTGGGATTAACCTGAACCTTTATGCGTTTAAGGGGAAATGGCTAGCGATTGATATCGGTATCGGCTTCGCGGGGACACGCTACCCTGGTGTAGATATTCTTGTGCCTGAAGTATCCTTTATTGAAGAGCGTAGAGATAACCTGATTGGTTTGGTCGTTACACATGCGCATGAAGACCATATTGGCGCAGTGGCGCATTTATGGAAGCGCCTTGGCTGCCCAATATACTGTACGCCGTTCACGGCTAAAGTCCTTGAAAATAAATTCGCAGATTTGCAGGTTGAAGGTTACGACATTCGTTTGGTGCAAACCAATGGTAAACAGCACGATATTGGCCCATTTAATTTGGAATTCGCCGAAGTATCGCATTCTATCCCTCAAACAGCGGCGGTGTTGATCCGTACAGATGTGGGGAATATTGTCCATAGTGCGGACTGGAATATGGACCCTAAGCCTGTTATCGGGAATGGAACACAAGAAGGCCCGTTTAAGAAATTGGGCGATGAAGGTGTCTTGGCATATATTGGCGATAGTACCAATGCTCAATATAGTGGCCGCGCGGGCAGTGAAGCGAGCGTGGAAGAGGGGCTTAAGAATACTTTTGCCGAACAAAAAGGCCGTATCATTATTACATTATTCGCCTCGAATATCGGGCGTATGCAATCCGTCCTTCGTGCGGCGGAAGCTTGCGGGCGCAGCGTGTGTTTGCTTGGGCGTTCATTACTGAATATGAATGAAGCGGCACGCAGCGTTGGCTATTTAAAGGGCTTGCCAGCCTTTGTGAGTGAAGAACGCGCGGAGCATATTCCGTCTGATCAAATCGTTTATGTGGTTACAGGTTCACAAGGGGAGAGCCGTGCGGCATTAGCGCGTATTGCCCGTGGTGACCATCCTGCATTAGACCTTCGCCGTGGCGATAGCGTTATCTTTTCATCGAAAGCTATCCCTGGGAATGAGCGCGATATTAATGACGTGAAAAACTTGATTGTTGCTTGCGGCGCTAAGATTGTTGATCACGCATCGTCTAAGCATGTCTTGCATGTATCGGGGCATCCATATCGTGATGAACTGAAAATCATGTATGAGTGGACAAGACCTGAGATTGTTATTCCTGTGCATGGGGAGCGTGTACAATTAGAAGCACAAGCCGATTGGGCGCGTGAATGTAAAGTGCCGCAGGTGCTTGTGCCAATGAATGGTTCACTGATCGAATTTGGGGAACAGCAAGCTCGCGTGATTGATCATATCCCGACAGGAACATTGGCCGTTACGCCGACGGGGTTAATCCCGACAACGCATCCATCATTGACGCAGCGCCGTAAGCTGCAATATGAAGGTGTTGTATTTGTGTCATTGGTTGTTGATCGCCGTGGGCATTTAGCCGTTGATCCGCAACTAAGTAGTCATGGCCTAATTGACCAATCCAGCAAGGAAGAGCAAGAGCTTATTGGTGAGTTAGAAGATGAAATCTATGACATCCTCACGGATATGGCGCCTGAAGACCGTATTGATGAAAGCTTCATTGCTGAGGAAGTCCGTATAGGTGTGCGCCGCCTCGCATTAAATATCTTTAGAATACGTCCACGTGTCTTTGTGCATGTTAGCCGTGTATAAGTAAGCTGCGATAAGAGAGAAGGGAGATAAGCTATGGGCTTTGTTTCTGGTTTAGTCGTTTATTTGATGATTTGGTGGACTGCGTTATTCGCCGTTCTGCCATGGGGTAACCGCCCCCCTGAGGAAGATGAGGCTATCGAAGGCCAAGTCATGAGCGCACCTGTAGTGCCGAATATAAAAAAGAAATTCATTATCACGTCGATTGTTGCCGCTATATTGTGGTGTATTGTCGCTTATCTCGTTCATATCGAGCTTATCGATTTTGTCGGTATGAGCCGTGATATGATGGATCGTTAAGTTCTTTTTCTTAAGCGGCAATACATTATTCCTCCGATTGCCCCAAGTATATGAGCTATATGATCGACGTCACCATTATATGTTTCTATAGAACTTTTGATCTTTTGTGTGTTTATTTCGCCTTGTATAGAAAATATTATTAATAACACAAAACATCCGATTACAGACAATCCCCACTCTTTAATTGTTAGGTTTTTATAGTCTGTAAAATAGCCTGCAGCTAAAGCCATAATACCACCGGAAGCACCGCAGACAAGAACAGGATGGTTAAAGAAAAAAATAGAAGGGATCGAAACAATCGTGCCAGCTATATATACGGCAATAAAACGTTTAGAACCTGCACGACGCTCATAAATAGAGACTAAAGCGAGACAGGATACATTCATAATTAAATGTATCCAATTGCTGTGAATAAAAGAATGGGTAATTACTTGCATAGGCCACAGCTTGTACAGTTCTGGAATGTTATTTAATGAAAAGAAGCTGTATAGGGGCAAATTTACCTTGTTAAAGGTAAAGTCGCTTATAAGGAAGTATACAAGAATAAGAATAACACCAAGTAACATGGTGGCTTTGATTCTAATTATATTCTCAGTTATAGATAGCTGCTCATCTTTAAGACTTTGAGGTTCGGGCTGAATTGTTGCAAGAGCTATGCTGTATACGAGTAAAAATGTAATAAACCAAGCCATTTTATATAACTTGTATATTGCGTTCTAAATGTGCTTGGGCGTGAGGCGTCAGAACAGCAACATTTTTTGCACCTTTTAACTGTGCTTTTAATTTTAGTTTTTTGCCATTTTTAAATCTATACAACATTGGACGTTGTAACATGCCCTTACCTATCTTGATGCTTTCAATTTCATCAAAAGACATAAAGTCAACGTTTGCTGGTTTGCCCATAAGGTTTAGACGATAAAAATAGGCGCCTTGTTTGCTTACAGCGACATAATAAGTTTTCATTGTTAGTACGGCTAATGGCCCTATAATAAAAAACCAAAGTAAGCTAAAGGGTTTTTGAGCAATAAAGAATCCTATTAGGTTGTCATCAATCTCAATCGTATTTTTAATATATTCATAGGCTTGATCTTTATTCATATACACTATCCTTTGTTTTAGCTCATTAGACTTAACAATTTTGGATTGTATTCATAGGTATAGTTTTTTGTAAATATAGAAAAATTTATTATCCTAAATTAAACTCTTTTAAATATATAATGGCTTTAT
>JASBUS010000010.1 GCA_030147745.1 Alphaproteobacteria bacterium | reverse complement strand
CCGTAGTTACGCTTGCGCCACGTTTTTCTTATGACGGTACGAAATTAGGCATTCTTGTGCCTGTGCCGAATATAAGTTCAAAGACGCAGATTCGTTTTGCTAATCCTGAATTTGTTGCTGAGGCAATGAGATTTACCTCGCCACGTTTTAATTATTATAATGATGGTGATATTTGTGTTGATGGTCAGAAGTCACTAGAAGATCGCTTGGACGTAAAAAAATCAGATATTCTTCCATTTACGTTTGATTATGTGGATGCGCCAGATATACGCATTATTAAAAGTGATGAACTTGCTGAGAAGCCACTCGGTGAAATTTTGAAAGAGGCGGGATTCAGTGCAGATAAGGTTTATGATGATGTTTTGGCATCATATAAATCTGCAAATGTTGAATTTGTATTGTTAACTCTTAGTCAAGCTTTGGTTGATGATCAAACAATCCCGCCGCTACAAATTGCCTATGAAAGTGATAACTTCACTTTGCCGCTCGGTTTAAGTGCCATGACTGGCGGGGCTGCGCAGGATTTAACGCTTATATTTATTTCTCGTGATGGTTTGGTGCAGCCGAAATCGGTTGGTTTCAAAAAAATGCCGACAGATTTAGATATTCCGCTTTTTGTAAAGAGTGACTTCGCGGCGGCTTATAATGATATTTTTGGTCAGGCTGTAACGGCAGATAATTTCCAATCGGCTTTCTTGGAATTCTCTGGTGATGTTGCGTGGTGCCCGAATTGTAAGGATAGCAATGCCCTTGACCGATCAGACCTACGTGCACTTGGCGCTTGGTGGGTTGACCGTTTGAATGTCCATAAAATGAAGACGGCGGCAAAACCTAAGGCTGCGCCGACAAATGTTTATATGACACGCATGCATATTCGCCACACAAATAAGACACTGCAAGGCGGCACAGAATTTGTTTCTACGAAAGATAAAAGTCGGTTCCAAGTTGCGTTTAACATGCATCAGCCTTTTGTGAAGGCTGTGACCTGTGAAGATGGGCGTTTATATCAGTTAAACCTGCCAAAAAGCTATGAAGCGCAGATTTATAACTATGCCGCTTTAACAGGCCAGAAAGCCGCTGACATCCGTGCGAAGATGGAAGAGGCAGGCCAAAGCTTTGCGCTTGAAACATCTGATGATAGTTCTGCATGGTGGGAACGCATGTGGAATATCCCCGCTGAAAAAGCCAATCAAGATTAAAGCGATCGCGATTTATTTACATTCCAATTTACTTATTCAAGGTCTCAATAATATAAATTGAGGATTTTAATAGCTAACGTTTAGAAAAAATTAAATCTTTTCAGAAAAACTTAAGCATGGTGACTGGTTTGGGTCGGAGATTCGTGTATAATAACGAACGTGAGGAATCAAACTCTATCAATTTATCTATTTTAAACTCAATATATTAGGAGACTAGTTATAATGACTAATATTCGTTCAGAAAAGGGCTTTACCCTCGTCGAACTCGCGGTCGTGATGATCATCATCGGCCTTTTGATCGGCGGCGTACTTAAAGGCCAAGAGCTTATCAAAAGCGCGAAGGTAACTTCATCTATTTCACAAATCAAAGGTGTTGATGCTGCTGTATCAACATTCCAAGACATATATGCAGCATTGCCAGGTGACTTAATTGGTGCTGAAAACCGTCTTCCAGGATGTGCGGCAGCTGATGTTTGTTCTGCAGGTGCAGCTGATGGTAACGGTAATGGTTTAGTTGAAGGGGCTGCTTTGGCTGCGGGAACAACTTTTGAGGCGACTGCTGATACTGAAGCGCAAGCTTTCTTTGTTCAGCTCGCTAAAGCAGATCTTTTGTCTGGTGTGGTTGAAGGCGCAGACATTTTTGGTGGTAACTACCCGTCATCACCAATAGGCGGCGGTTTATTGGCTAGTTCAGTTGATGCTGTGGCTAACTTGCCAGCTAATGATACAGCTCCTACGGATTTCCGTTCTGGCTTGTACTTGCTTCATACCGGATCAGCAACAGATAACACAGTTCCGAGCATGAATGCGCTGACACTAGAACGCATGGATCGTAAAATTGACGATGGTGTTCCTACCACAGGTTCTGTATATGCGCTAGGTGCAGGCTGTCTTGCTGCTGCTGCTGATGAAGTCTATTCAGTTAACCAGCCTGGTTTAGACTGTTTAGCAGCTTTCCGTATCCAGAACTAATTCTGAGATTATAATGAATAAGAAAAACCCCGCTCATGGCGGGGTTTTTTATTTGTTTAAATTTATGTGCTTATTAGGCTGATTTTTTGCCTGTGGCGACTTGGCCGATATTGCCTAGGTTGCTGAGTAGATCCATAGGCAGTGGAAGGACGATTGTGCTGCCAGGAGAAGACTGAAAGTCAGCTAATGTACCAAGGTAGCGGAGCTGCATAGTCTGTGGACGGCGGGCAAGGATTTCAGCGGCTTCATCAAGTTTCTGAGCGGCTTGTAATTCGCCTTCAGAGTTAATGATTTTTGCACGACGCTCACGCTCTGCTTCTGCTTGTTTTGCCATTGCGCGGACCATCGTTGTATCAAGGTCGATATGCTTGATTTGCACATCTGTTACTTTAATGCCCCAGCCATCAGTTTGTTTGTCGAGGATTTCTTGCACGTCGGCATTGAGTTTTTCACGGTGAGCAAGCATGTCGTCAAGTTCATGCATACCGAGCACGGAACGAAGAGTTGTTTGCGCCAATTCGCTTGTTGCGCGGTCAAAATGTTCAACACGGTTGATGGCTTGATCTGGGTCAACGACGCGGTAGTAAACAACCGCATTGACGCGCACAGATACGTTATCTTTAGAGATCACATCTTGTGAGGGAATGTCTTCTGTACGTATACGTACGTCAACACGTACAAGTTCCTGTAGCACAGGGATCACGATTTGCAGACCCGCACCGCGCGTGCCTGTATATTTACCCAGCGTATAAATAACGCCGCGTTCATATTCCTTCAAAATTCGGATCGAGGCGACCAGAACAAAGAAGGTTAAGAGAAGAATAATACCGATTGCTGGCATGTTAAGCTCCTTTATAAGGGGTTAGTAGTGAGTGTTTAAATTTTTAATACAATAGGGGCTTTATTCAGCCGCCTTGTTGTCTGTTTTGTCATCATATTCATCGATGAGGAGCGTTAGGTTGTCCTTACCAATAATTTTGATGCGATCGCCTGTATTGACGGGCAGGATACGGTCAGCGCGCGCATTCCATGTTTCACCGAATAATTCGACCTTACCATCGCGGCCATTCCATATTTTAACGGTCGCATGGGCATTCATCATGGCTTCGACGCCAGTTGAGTTTTGTAGCTTCCGTAATTTGAAGAGTAGGTAAATACCTGCGCCGATTAGCGCGGCTGAGAACATCGATGCAATAACAATGCTGCTGGCATCAAGGCCAATACCTGCCATGGCTTCGGCATCAAAAAGCAGCATAGAACCGATAACAAAGGCAATAAGTCCGCCAATCCCCATAATGCCAAAGGAGGGCATAAAGGCCTCCGCCGCGAGGAAGATCAGCCCAAGCACGACCATGATCAGACCTGTAACATTGATGGGCAGAACATGCATAGACATTAACGCAAGGACAAGGCAGACCGAGCCAATCACGCCTGCAACCATTGTGCCTGGATTATAAAATTCAAGGATTAAGCCGTTAATGCCGATGATCAATAGGAAATAGGCGATATTTGGGTCCGTCAGGATTGCCAAAAGCTTGGTGCGCCAATCAGGTGCATAAACGACAATAGGGGCGCCAGTGACATCTAACGTGACGCTTTGACCTTCAGCGATTTCGACTTCATGACCATGGATTTGCTTCAGGAGGTCAAAGCGATCCGCCGCAACATAATTGATCACGCCTTTTTCAAGTGCTTCTTTGGCGATGAGGCTGTCGGCTTCAGTAACCGCTTGTTCGGCCCACTCGGCGTTACGTTTGCGAAGTTCTGCAAGGGAGCGGATGAACGCGGCTGTGTCTTCAATGGCTTTTCCTGCTAAGCGTTCTTCATTCGTGCCGTCATTTTTTTTATGTTCGTCTTTAGCGTTTTTATCGCCGTCTTTTTCTTTGGTCTCTTTAGCGGGTTCGTTGCCAGGCATCATGCTAATTGGTGTTGCCGCGCCCGTATTTGTGCCTGGGCTCATGGCCGCAATATGGGCAGCGTAGAGCAGGAATGTGCCTGCACTTGCCGCATGTGCACCTGCTGGCGTAACAAAAACCGCGACAGGAATGTCAGACGCCATAATTTCCTGCGCCATTTCACGGGTGGTGGTTAAAACGCCGCCTGGTGTGTCGAGTTCGACTAAAACAAGTTGGCTGTTATTCTTTTTCGCTTCACGTAGGCCGCGATGCAGATAATCTGAATATGCAGGGGTGATTGCGCCCTTAATGTTTAAAACAGTTATCGGTTGATTATTTGCTGCTTGCGCGCTGTAAATAGCAAGTGCGCCCATAGCAATTAACGTCAAAGATAAAAAGATACGCAGAAAAGACTTCTTCACAAACATAATAGCCCCCATCTGTAAATATGGAGGCTATTTTAAAGAAATTACATTGATAAACAAGGGTTATTCGGCAGCTTTCTCGCTTTGTAGACGGTTTTGCAGGGCTTTAATAACTGCATCACCCATTTCACTGGTGCCTATTGGCGTAATGCCTGCTTCGATAATATCTGCTGTGCGGATTTTATTGTTCAAAACATCCTGTACGGCATTTTCGAGGCTGTCTGCAATTTCGCCTTGGTTAAGAGAATAACGCAGAGCCATAGCAAAGCTAAGGATTGTCGCTAGTGGATTCGCTTTGTTCTGACCTGCAATGTCAGGTGCAGAGCCATGTACAGGTTCATAAAGCGCGTGACGCTTGCCTGACTCGTCTTCTGCACCAAGGGATGCTGATGGTAGCATGCCAAGGGAGCCTGTAAGCATTGCGGCCTCGTCAGAAAGAATATCACCAAAAAGATTGTCTGTAACAATCACATCGAACTGTTTTGGCGCGCGACAAAGCTGCATAGCGCAGTTATCGGCATACATATGTTCTAAGCGGATATCGCTGTATTTCTCACTATGGAGTTTGGTCATTTCTTCGCGCCATAGCACGCCTGATTCCATGACGTTGGCTTTTTCACATGAAGTAACAAAACTGCCGCGTTTTTTCGCCATATCAAAGGCAGCTTCGCCAATGCGGATGATTTCAGATGTTGTGTATACTTGCGTGTTATAACCCTTGCGCTCGCCATTTGGTAATGTCTCAATGCCGCGGGGCTCACCGAAATATACGCCGCCTGTAAGTTCACGCACGATAAGGATATCAAGGCCTTTAACCAATTCTGGCTTAAGGGAAGAGGCATCAACGAGAGCATCAAACACAATGGCTGGTCGCAGATTGGCAAATAGGCCAAGCTCTTTACGGATTTTCAATAGGCCAGCTTCTGGGCGGAGGTCATAAGCTGTTTTACCATCCCACTTCGGGCCACCAACAGCGCCAAGGATAACGGCATCTGCCGCTTTGGCCTTAGTGATTGTGTGGTCGGATAGTGGTGTGCCATAGGCATCATAAGCGCTGCCGCCAATGAAGTCTTCTTCTGTTTCAATGGTGATTGCGCTGTTGTCGTTTAACCATGTGATGATTTTTTTGACTTCTTGCATGGCTTCTGGGCCAATGCCATCACCAGGAAGTAAAAGTAAGTTATATGTATTCGTCATGGTTACACCCATTCATGTGAAGATTTGTAATTTTGTTCAAAGCTTGTAATGGCGCTATCTTTTTCAAGCGTTAGGCCAATATCGTCAAGACCGTTGAGCAAACAGTGTTTACGGAAGGCGTCAACGTCGAAGTCATATTTCTGATTGCCTGCTGTGATGGTTTGCTCAGCTAGATCAACGGTGATTTTTGTATTTGGTGTTTCTGTCGCAAAGGCCATAAGTTCTGATATTTTTTCATCATCTAAAACAACAGGAAGAACACCATTCTTAAAGCAATTGTTGAAGAAGATATCAGCGAAGCTTGGCGCGATGACGCAGCGAATGCCAAAATCTAGTAATGCCCATGGCGCGTGTTCGCGTGATGAGCCGCAACCAAAGTTTTCACGGGTCAAAAGAATTTCGGCTTTTGTATATGGCTCTTTGTTTAAGACAAAGTCCGTTTTTGGCGTGCCATCATCATTATAACGGAGTTCGTCAAAGGCATGAACGCCAAGGCCCGTACGTTTAATCGTTTTCAGGAATTGTTTCGGGATAATCATGTCTGTATCGACATTCATCAAGTCTAGCGGCGCGGCTATGGCACTAAGTTGTGTGAATTTTTGCATCTTTATGCTCCCTTAAAATTATGATCAGCCTTTGTCTTTCATGATGCGGCTTTTCTGTCTATCCCAATCGCGCTGCTTTTCACTTTCACGTTTATCAAAATCTTTTTTACCTTTAGCGAGGGCGATTTCTAACTTCGCTAAACCGCGTGCATCGAAAAATAGGCGTAATGGCACAACGGTGTAGCCGCTGCGGCTAATGCTGCCGATGATTTTATTGACCTCGCGTTTATGGAGTAACAATTTGCGGTCGCGTTTTGGATCATGCTGCAAATGTTTGCCAGCCTGTACATATTCAGCAATATGGGCGTTATGTAGCCAAATTTCACCGCCTTCATCTAGGCAGTAAGCTTCGTTAATTGAGCAAAGCCCTTTACGCAGGGATTTAACTTCTGTGCCTGTCAGGACAAGGCCTGCGGTAAAACTTTCTTCCAAGTGATATTCACGGCGCGCACGGCGGTTCTCTACAACCGTTTGGTTGCAGCCGATCAATTGATTTTTGTTCTTTTTGTTCTTACTCGCAGCCATTCTTCATGCTTTGCTTTAACGTGTCTTCGACGATATCTGCGCTTGATGCCGTTAGGGGCAATAAAGGTAAGCGTAAGATATTTTGTATATGCCCTTGTTTCGACAGTAAATATTTTGGTGCTGCCGGTGATGGTTCAATAAACATCTTTTTATGCAATTCGGCAAGGCTATTATCTTGCTCTTTAGCTTTATTAATGTCGCCGATTTGCGTGTTGTTAAATATAGAGGCGCAAATTTGTGGGACAATATTCGCGGTTACAGAAATGCAGCCATTGCCGCCGCTGATAATATATTCTAATGCGCTCATGTCATCGCCAGACAGATAGACGAAGTCCTTATTGATATGCGCTTTTTGGTTTTTAAGGCGGTTAATATCACCTGTTGCGTCTTTAATGCCAATTATGCGCGGTAGTTCAGCCAAGGCAATCACGGTCTCATCGCTCATGTCAACGATTGTGCGTGATGGCACGTTATAAAGGATGATTGGTAAATTCGTGGCATCGTGCACGGCTTTAAAATGGGCGAATAAGCCTGATTGAGATGGTTTGTTGTAATAGGGCACAACAATCAATGCCGCAGTCGCGCCAAGTGCTTCGGCGGCTTTTGTTAGTTTGATGGTTTTTAATGTTGAATTGCTGCCGCAGCCTGCAATGATCGGGAAGTCTTTTGGCGCAGTTTCAATCGCGGTTTTCACCAATAAGCTATGTTCTTCATCGCTGATATTTGGGGATTCACCCGTTGTGCCACAGATGACTAGCCCGTGCGTGCCGTTATCCACATGCCAGGAAACTAGATTTTTGAAGGCGTTAAGGTCAATTTCACCATCTTGAGTGAATGGGGTGACTAGAGCGGGGATAGACCCACGAATAATTTCGGTGTAAGACATAGTTTCTCATTATTATTGTTATATAGATAAGAAAAATAATATTTAACCGATGAAACTGTCAATCAAGCATTTTAAATTTCTTGCGTTTTTATTGATGAAGACGATTTTAGTGTCGTCTTTTAATGGTGCTGCATTGGCTGCGGATTATGATGTGAATATTATAAAACCTGCTGCGGACTCACAGTGGCATCAGTCTATTACTATGGCGGATAAAGCCAAAGACCTTGAAAGCAAGCGCTTAGCGCTTTGGATGTATGCGGTTTCGGATAACAAGAAAATCCAAGATGATGGGCAGGTTTCATGGCGTGATTTAGTCGATGTGATTGAGGCGCGCCCATATTGGCCTTCACAAATGCAGGTGAAAACAGCGTTAGAAGGCAAAATGCCTTTCTCACCACCGCGAGATTTTGATGCGATTGCATGGTTTGATAGCCATAGCCCAGAGACTGCGCGCGGTATGAAGATTTACTTTGCCGCGCTTGAAGATGCAAAAGATTACACCAAGATAAAAACGAAGCTTGCGGAATGGTGGCCGTCGATGATGGTGCGCCCCGAAGACCAGATTTATTTTATTAAGCGTTATCACCGTTATATTGATGAAAAAACGCATATGCAGCGTATGTCTAACTTAATTGACCGTGGGCATTATACAAATGCACGCCGTATATCAGAGCTTCTTGGTGGTGATTATGAACGTTTGGCAGAGGCACGCATTAAGCTGAACCAAGATATGGCCAGTGATAAAAGCTTTACAGATGGGCAGGTCTCTGCAGCTGTTAATATTGTACCTGCGCAGTTTAAAGATGATGTAGGCCTAACCTTTGACCGTTTGCAGTGGCGCCGTAAGAAGGATTTAAATGACCGCGCGATCGATATATTAATGGCGCCGCCTAAGGGGGCTGCGATTAAAGGTCAAGAAGATCGTTGGTGGCGTGAACGTCACATAATGGTGCGCCGTATGCTTGAAAGTAAAGATTATAAGAACGCTTATAAATTAGCGTCAGGGCATCAGCAACATGAAGGCGTGAATTATTCTGATGCGGAATGGATGTCAGGCTGGATTGCCTTGCGTTTCCTTGATCAGCCATCTGTAGCTTTGAAACATTTTTATGCGATGAAGGCTGTCGTTAAAACGCCGATTAGTCTTTCACGACATTACTATTGGCTTGGTCGTAGTTTTGATGCATTAGGTGATAAAACTAATGCGGCAGCGAATTATCAGGCCGCAGCGGATTATCCGACAACATATTATGGTGGCTTGGCTGCGCGCGCAATTGGTCAAGCGTTAGATTTTACGCCAATTAAAGCGCCAATAATTCCGCAGGAGACATTAGTTCAACTGAATAGTCATGCGCAATTGACGGATTTGTTTAATGCCGCGCATGCGTTGCATGAGGTCGGCTATAATAATTCGTCTACCCAGTTTTATGTGAGTGCGGCTGACATTGTTAAAAATATACCGCTGAGTGATTATTTTGTCGCGCAGCAGGCGGCAGCACGCGATAAAATCAATGTTGCGGTTTTATTGTCCCGCAAAGCCGCGATGGAACATGTTTTCTATGCGCAGGGCTATGCTTATCCAGTTCTTGGAAAGGATTTGTTTGACTATGGACAGCCGCCAAGTGGCGCCGATGCGACTTTTGTGCATGGTTTAATCCGTCAAGAAAGTCTGTTTGATCAATATGCGAAAAGCGGCGTAGGGGCGCGTGGTTTGATGCAGCTAATGCCAGCAACGGCGCGCCAAACCGCGAAAATGATCAATGCGCAATATGATATAAACTGGTTGCAAGACCGCCCAGAGTATAATATAGCGTTAGGGTCGGCTTATGCGCAGGACTTATTAGCTGGTTATGATAATGCGTATCCGTTGGCTATCGCGGCCTATAATGCAGGGCCGCATCGGGTTAAGACATGGCTAAAAAGTTATGGTGACCCGCGCAAGGGAGAAATTGATTGGATTGATTGGATTGAGCTTATTCCATTCTCAGAAACGCGTAATTATGTTATGCGTGTTTTAGAAGGTAAAGACGTTTACAGTTATATTTTAAAAAATAAAACTACATATGCTGAAAACCACAATCTTTTACCATAAGGTTTACATTTATCATAGGCGTACTATTTCATTAGTGTAGCATAATGGGCTCATCCGTCTCGTTTTGGTACGGTGTATATCTGCTTAGGTGTGGTGCGTTAATGTACTTTTGGTTGATTTCCTTTTGCAAGATATTGATATATTTATAATAAGTTTGAATTTTATTGGTTTTATTTGTTTTGGTTAGAATATTGCATATATGGGGCTATGAAGAGTTAAGGAGAGTAATTCTATGAAATTAATTGTTGCCGATGATCATGCCCTTTTTAGAGACTTGTTTTCACAGTTTGTAGCAAGCGCTGAACCCAACGCTGAAGTTATTCAATGCGATTCCGCTTATGGTATTGAAGAGCTTTTAAAAGATGGTCAGGATAAAGATTTTGACCTTGTTATCATGGACTGGATGATGCCTGGTATTGAAGGTATTGATACCTTCCGCCGTTTCTTCAGTGATTATCCAAATACTTCATTTGCGATTATGTCTGGCGTTATTGAGCCAAACCATATCAAAGATATTATGGATTTGGGCGCGGTTGCGTATTTTCCAAAAACGATGTCGAGTAAGTCTTTCTTAAAAGCTATTGAGCTTGTTTTGACTGGCGAGCGTTTCTATCCAGTATTGGATTACGGCAGTGGTGCGCAGCCATCTTACTATGGCGAGAAAACGGGCACATTGTCAGAGGCACAAGCGCGTTATGATTTCAAATCAAAAGAAATCAAACTTACGCCACGTGAATTTGAAGTGCTTGGTTATTTGGTTAAAGGTGCGACAAATAAAGACATCGCGCGCGCATTGAACCTGCAGATCGTTACAATTAAACTGCACGTCCGCGGTATTTGTAAAAAGCTGGATGCGAAAAACAGAACGCAGGCGGCTTTGAAAGCACAAGAATTAGGCTTGTTTGAATAATAAGCTTGCTTACTTGCTTTCACGATACCATGCGAAACAGATTATGCCGACAAAGGCCAATAAATACGCCCATGCTGGAAACAGCGGGGCGTAATTTACATTTAGGGTCTCTGTAAATTGTGACTGTCTTAGGCCGATATTGCTAAAGCTGTGATAATTACGTACATATTCAGGGTTCATCGCACTGATTTTCAGGCCTGACATATCATCCGCAAAAACTTGTTTGCCGCCGCTTTGTTGGACGATCTTCTCCATAGATTGCGCATTGCTAATCATAAAGGTCTGTTCTTGCGTATCATAAGCGCCATTAATGATGTAGGCGCGGTTATTGCCACTATAAAAACTATATAAACCATTTTTATCGGCAGGCACTTGCGCTGTATATGTACGCTTCGCTGTTTTTGATAGTTTTAAGGGTTTCTCAGTGCCTTCTGGGTCTGTATAGAGCAATGGTGCGTCATCAGAGTTTATATAGCGTGTAACGGTGATGTATTCGCCCGCAAGACTGAGTTCGATTTGCCCTTCCTCTAGGCTTGGCTCTTTTAGAAGCCAGTGAATCATCTTGCGCATCAGGTCAATATATGGACCGCCTTGTTTATAGCCACGTGCCCAAAGCCAGATTTGGTCACTTGTAAGGTGGATGATACGGCCTTTTTCTTCATCGCCAATTAGGATGAGTGGTGCGCCGTCAAGGCCATCCATCAAAATCTTATCATTAGGATTAGCTTTTACGCGAATTTGTCTAAGCCAGTTTGCCCATTTTTCGCCTTCATATTGGTTTTGATCAATATTGCGTGTAATTGGGTGCAGCTGACCATCGGCTGTACGGTGTGGAACGAAGTTTGTTTCCATGACGTCATTATCAGGTGCGCCAATTAGAATCTGACCTAGTGGCGTGTGGTATATCGAACGGTCACTGACATATTCAGGGCCACTGGCGACAAGTATTGCACCGCCTTCACGAACATAGCGTACAATGTTACGATACGTCTTATCCTGCAAAATGCCTTGGTTGCGGTAACGGTCAAAGATAATCAGATCAAAGCTATCCAGCTGTTCATGGAATAATTGCTGATGCGGGAAGGGGATCAGCGCCATTTCGTTGCGTGGGGTGTTATCAAGGCTATCGATATCGCGCAAAATTGTGAAATGGACTAGTTCAATTGCAGGGTCTGAATTTAACAAACTGCGCCAGTAGCGCCCACCTTCATGCGGTGCGCCAGATACCAGGAGCACGTTTAATTTATCACGTATGCCTTGGATGATAACGGCGCGGCGGTTATTTGCGATGGTAAGTTCGTTCTGTGCAGGGGCGGCGAATAACTCAACTGGATTGGCGGCGGCATGTTCAATTGGCACATTTATAGTTTGTTTTTCGCCGATGCGTGCACGCATTTCAAGTGTTTCACCATTTGGCAGTTTTGCTGTTACGCTAATGTTTTGGCCATTGGCTGAGGCTTCTGTGTCATGGACAACAAATTCAATTTCGGCATTTGTGCCTTTTAAGCCGTAAAGGGGCGCTTTGATGATTTCAATACGGCGGTCACGTTCATTTTTATGGCCCGTAATAATGTGATGAATCGGGCCATATTTTTCACTAATTTCACTGGCGTTGAGATCTTCCGGAATATCGTGGATATTTCCGTCTGATATTATAATCACCCCAGCGCGCTGTTTTGGCGGTATTTCGGCAATTTCTTTGTCAATCGCGGCGAATAAGTTGGTTTCTTGGAATTTTGCATTATTTTCAGGGGCTGTGATGATACGATATTTAACATCAGGTAAATCCGCAAGGTTCTGGCTGATTAGCTCTAATGCGGCATCACTTTGCACGCTGCGGTCATTTATGGTGTTACTATAGCTTTGATCTAGGACAACAAGGGCTATGCTTTCCGTTTTGCGTTCCGTCGTCGATAGGGTTGATATATTCAATATCGTTAGGATAAGCGCGGCAAGTGCGCCTAGGCGGAAGACAAAGGCTTTGCGCGTTAATGTGCCAAGTAAGGCTAGGCCAAACGCTGTGAGCGTTAGGGCAAGCATTAAATGGGCGCCGTCCAATAATGGGCTTAATTCTAGCTGTAGAGTTGAAAAACTTTCATTCATGGTCTTCGCTGCCTCAATTGCTGTTGGCGCTGCTCTAGACGCTCTAAAATCGCTTTGGTGTGCACTTGGTCTTGTTTATATGTGCCGGTTAGGGCGTACATGACTAAGTTTATGCCAAAACGTAATGCTTTTTCTCGTTTGTAAATATCTGCGCTTTCATCGGCCCAGAGGCTTATCCAATCATTTGCACCGATAATGAAGGCTGCCACATGTTGATTATCTTCTATGGCTGTACTTCCGCTATTATCCCCTAAATCAAGCCATATATCACCGCCGTCATAACGACCTGCTATGTTAGCTGTGCTTAATAGGTAATAACTTTTCCGCAGAACATGTTCTTCAGGTAATGGCTTTAGAAGTGGAATAAACAGCTTTTCACTCAATAGGCTTAATGGCTGATTTTGCGCGTAAAAGGATTGCGACAATTTGCGGCCATTACGAATATCGACAAATAGCATGCCGCCAGTATTCATATAATCATTCAGCTTCGCATAAGCTTTGTCACCAAGTGGTGTGCTTTCAATCGGCCAATAGAGGAGCGGGTAAAAAGCCAAATCATCATTTGAAATATTTACGGGCGTAACGCGTACATTCTGAAGGGCTGTGCGCTGCATTATGGCGTTAGCGACATATTGAAGCCCTTTCTGTGCCATGGCATTGACGATTGGGTTTGCAGTTTCAACATAAGCGAGGTTAAGGCTGTTGGCGCGTTCAGCATCATCACGGCTTTGTGCCCATGCAGGCGCTGCCGTTAATAACCCGATTAATAACGCGCATAACAATATTGATGCTTTAAAGCGCGGTACGAAATGCAATTTGTAACGTGCGCCTGATAACAACGCAGAAGAAAGCCATTCACAGAAGAATAAGAATAACGCCGCAAGCAGGAAGTAAATTTGTAAGTTGATATTCACTTCGGTGCTATAGCCTTCAATTGTACCTTTTATGTCTTTCGCGCTCACCAAACGTAAAGGCCCTAATTTGTCACCGAGGTTGATTATATATTCTGCATTATTGCTGTGATATATCCCTGGGCGGAAATCGTATGATAAAGGTTTGCTACGAATGTCTTGGATGGTTAGCTCGGCCTGCGTTTGGTCTGGCGCAACAAGCTCACCAGATGCATTGATCAGCTTATATGGCGCAAAGCTTTGGCTTTCAGGGTTTTCAATATCCGTGGTTTTTGAAATCTGCATACGTGCACCAGATGAAATATCGACAATGCGGTGTAGGACATTTACGAAGAAACCTGTAATAGGCATATTCGACCAACCCGGCTTGGCTTGGGTGTGAATAAGGATGATTAAGCCATGTCCCTGTGCGCGGGCGCTGATGATGGGTGTGCCGTCACTTGCCACAGCCCAAATTTGCGCGTGGTCTTTGGCTGATGGTGTTGCAAGGACTTGGCGTTTGATTTCTAGGCTTTTATCAAGTGGAATGCCCGCAAGTGGGCTATCCTCTGGTATCTTGGCTAAGGTCAATGGTTCCTGCCAGTCAAGGCGACCTGCGATGCTGCGCTCTTCAGCTAGCAATTCAATAGGGATGAGAGTATCAATTGTCTCGCCATGCCCTTGTTTGCTCGGCGGGAAACGCAGTAATGTGCCGCCGTCATTAACCCATTTATCTAGTCTTTGAATGTCTTTTTGAGACAGGACAAAATCCTCTGGCACGATAATGAGTTTTGCGCCCCAGTCTAATAACTTATCAAGTGGATCTATACTGTAGGGCGCTTTGCCTTCAACGGCTTTGGAAATGTAATAGATAGATTGTATCAGTGGTGATTCTTCATTATCCACCGCGTCATGTGCAGATAATACGCCAACTTTCTGTTTGAGTATTTCAGCAGGAAGATAATATACGGCACCCGCATGTTTGAATATGCCAAGCTGCATATAAGATGGCACGGCGTCGTCATCATTATCAATGCTGTTCCAAAGTGTGGTGATATCTTCATTTGTGTTGTTGAGTATATCATCAAGCCCGATAAAGCTTAGAACGGTCGAAAAACGGTCTTTTAGATAAAGTTTGAAATCTGATTGGTCGTTATAATAAAAACCATCAAACTGCATGAATTTATAACTATCGCGCCCATCTTTATTTAGGGCTGATTTAAGCGTGCGGGCGATTTTTTTGTCTTCTGGCTTGTAATAAATGACCTTGCCTTTTTCGGCGATGTAATCGCTAACAACTTCGATATCTCCATCATTATAACCATGGCCGAGCCAATGATATGTTTTGGCCTGTGTAAGTTTTTCCTGCTGCGCTTTTAGTGCTTCAAGAAGGGCCGAGTGGTCGGCTTCCCATGGATATGCATGTATATGTTTAACGCGGTTACGGGCATCAGCAGGCGTGACAATAGTAATCGGCGAGAGGTTTTTATGCTCTGGGATGGCCTCAATCAGGACAATGTTTTTGCCTTTTTGCTCAGCACGTAAAATGAGGGATAAGGCTTTATCCTTTTGGTTTTCAAGCTGCGGCGCGGCAGCCCAGCTATTGTCGAAGACAATTCCAAGCGCCTCGCCGTCAATCGTGATGTCTGTCTTTGGGGCAAGGAATGGCGCGGCGGCGGCGAGGATGATCATCGCCATCATGAGTATACGCAATGCTTTTAACCACCATGGAATATCATCTTTTTGAGAATCTTCCGTTTCGATATCCTTCAAAAAGCGTGCGGTCGGTAATTTAATTAGACGTGGATGCGGCGGAATTGTTTTAAAGACAAACCACAATATAGGCAAAGCAAGTGCCGTCCAAAGTAGGGCAGGATAAAGGAAGTTTAGGCTGCTCAATATGCCCATCATGATATTGCTCCCTTATGTCCGTTGGTCAGCATATCATAAATCGTCAGTGTCGCTTCGCTGAGGGCTGTATCCGTCGTGATACGCATATAGGCGCAGCCATATTTATGCGCGATGTCTTGAACATTGCTGCAGTGATCTTTAATCCGTTCGTCATATATTGTTTTGGCTTTGTTTAGGTCATTAATGGTGAAGCTGTTTTCATCATCATTTAATTCCTGAACCTTTAGGCGGCCTTTATAGGGCAGGGATAATTCTTCAGCCGCGACAATTTGCAGGACAAGGCCTTTATAGTTATTCGATGTCAGGCCGCGGATTTGCTCTTCAACGGTGCTAATCTCGCCCCAAAAGTCAGAAAGCAAGATCGGGAAGCTTTTATTAATGCCGTTATAATTATCAGTGGCGCTATGATCCATAGCGAGGATCTCGGCGATATTGGCAAGGCCTGCCTTAGATGTGCAGCTCTTAATCGTTGGCGAAAGAAAACTTAAGCGTTCACCCGCGTAAATGAATTTTGTGCTTAATATATAAGCGAGTATCGCTGCATATTGATATTTACTTAGCTTATGTGCTTCATAGACATGATGCATCGAGGGGCTTTGATCAAGCCAAAGCGCAATGGTCTGCGCGATTTCCCATTCACGGTCACGGATATAGGCATTATCACTGCGCGCGGATTTACGCCAATCAATTTTATGGGCGGGGTCGCCTTCACGATATTCGCGATATTGCCAGAAATCTGTGCCGCTACCTGATTTACGCTGTCCGTGGCTGCCGCTATTGAAAAAATTGGATGTCTGGTACGAGAAGATATTTGAGAAATCGGGCGTGTGGGTAATCGCTTCCTCAGCCTTTAGGCGGATGAATTCAGACGAGAACTCGATATTTGATTTTGCATTCCAATGAATGTGTTTTGATAAAATCAAAGCGCGCCCCTATATCTGCTTAGCAGAATTTATCAATAAGCTTGGTGATCACGCTTTCAATTGTGACGCCGTCTGATAATGCGCGGGCGTTTAAACTCATGCGGTGGCGTAAAATTGGATGCGCTAGAGCACGGATATCTTCATTGGTCGGGATTTCACGTCCATGGATTAAGGCGTGGGCACGTACAGCCAAGGACAATGCCTGCGTAGCACGTGGGCCGGGTGCCCATATGACATAGTCTTTTACGTCTTGCAGCGCGGTTGTTTCAGGGCGGGCGTTACGGACAAGGGCGATGATGTTATCTAATACGGTTTCAGGTAGTGGTAATTCCTGCACAAGGTTTTGAATTTCAATCAAATCCTGCGGCGTGGCGATGGATTCGACCTTAACCACGTTGTTAGTTGTTGTCGCCAAAACCATAGCGCGTTCAGAATCTTGATCAGGATAATCAATTTGGACTTCCATCATGAAACGGTCAAGCTGCGCTTCTGGTAGAGGATATGTGCCTTCTTGTTCTAGTGGGTTTTGTGTCGCAAGGACATAGAATGGTGCAGGTAGGTCATAAGTTTGGCCTGCGATCGTGACTTGGTGTTCCTGCATCGCTTGCAGCAAGGCTGATTGAGTACGCGGGCTGGCGCGGTTAATTTCATCTGCCATAAGCAATTGTGCGAAGACTGGGCCTTTAATGAATTTAAAATGACGCTTGCCTTTATCGTCTTCATCAAGAATTTCAGAGCCGATAATATCTGCGGGCATCAAATCAGGTGTACATTGAATACGGCCTGTATCTAGTGAAATAGCCTTGCCGATGGTTTCGACCAATTTGGTTTTCGCCAAACCCGGTACACCAAGTAAAATCACATGGCCGCCACTGGAAATACATGTCAGGGTTAAGTCGATGACGCGGTCTTGCCCCAAAATGACATGAGAGATTTGTTTTTTGATGTTTTGTAATTTGATCGAGGCTGATGTGATTTTCTGGCCTAGTGATGTATCGCTGCACATAATGTCTATATCCGAATTATTATTTTGAATCAGTAGCTATTCCGTTGCTATACTGTAGCTATATTTTAGCCGTTTGAGCAAATAGTCTTGTTTTATTAAGGGAATAAAGTTCTTAATTATGTCGATTGATATATCCCCCGCTGCAAAAATTGATATTCCCGCTGGGTATAAATCTGGTTTTATTCGCAAGATTTTCAAGGCGCTTGGTCATGAATGTTTGTTTGTGGGCGGCTGTGTGCGTGATGCTGTTATCGGGCGTCCGTGTAAAGATATTGACCTCGCCACGCCGCTTGTCCCTGATGACGTTATTGCAGCGTTACAAAAAGCAAAAATCATGGTTATACCGACGGGCATAGAGCATGGTACCGTTACCGCCGTGGATTCCCATCATAAAATTCATGTTGAAATTACAACGCTGCGCCGCGATGTTGAAACCGACGGGCGGCGCGCGGTTGTCGCTTATACAACGGATTGGCGTGAAGATGCCGCGCGGCGTGACTTTACCTTTAATAGCCTTTTGATGGATTTAAAGGGGCAAGTTTATGACCCGCTTGGTGAAGGCTATGAAGACTTAAAAAATCAGCGTCTACGTTTTATCGGTTCAGCTGAAATGCGCATTCGTGAAGATTATTTGCGTATTCTGCGTTATTTCCGATTTGCGGCACGTATGGATTTGGTTTTTGATGATGACATCTTGGCAATAATGAAGCCTTTGGCGCAAGGGCTGTCAGGTATATCTATTGAGCGCATTACTGACGAGATTTTTAAAATTCTGCAATGTGAAAAGCCGCAGCGTGCTATTGCAGTGTTGCGTGGTTATGATGAGTTTGGCTGGATTGGCAGTGGTTATATGAAATTGGACCATTTCTGTAAGCTGCAAAAAGA
>JASBUS010000091.1 GCA_030147745.1 Alphaproteobacteria bacterium | reverse complement strand
GCTAGGGGTCGCAGGTTCAAATCCTGTCGTTCCGACCATTAAAATCAAGGGTTACAGCGTTTTTCAAAAATCATTTTTGTACTATATTCTAGCCCTTATACTATATTTTCACTATTTTAGAGGCTTAACACGTTTATTAATGATTATTCGGTGTTGAGAGATCAGGCTCGCGGCAAAAAAAATCAGAGTAAGTGCCCTTTGGTCAATACAAGAAAAACAAGCAGCCAACAACAAATAGCACGACAGAAATGCCGCATGAACCTGCTGCTAACCATGCAAATTGAATTATCTGCTCGCTTAGTTCCTCTGCTTTTTTGTCTGATGCATCGGCTTTTTCTAGTGTCTCACTATCTTCGCCACCGTTCACAATTCCATTAAGTGCCCTGTAGTAATTTGAAGATTTTATCTCTTTTAGCCTCGTTTCATCGTATGACGTTGACATAGCAGCAGCTACAAACCCAATAAATGAGCACATTATCCCAAATATATAGCTTACCACTGATGCACTGAAACTAATCTCGTCAACATTCGATTTTGTAAGCGCAGTAATTAATGGCGGCAGGGCGACCAGAGCGCCTGCGTTTATTAAAAAGCAATATTTCATGGATGTTAGAACAATATCACTGTTAAATTTTCTAGTCGCTGCGATGTCTGAATCATATCCGCTTTGTTTATTATGGCTTTCTAAGCGGTCATAGAAATCTTTAAGCTTTTCAACCCAAGCTTTTTCATAGGCATTCTTATCAGACATTTTTCGGCCTTCCTGTATTTTTATATTGTTTGAGTGTTCGTTATATTAATCATTCTCTTTTGGCTTGAGAAGACCCAAACAGACAAATATAAGGCAGCATCTTTTTTGTATCTAATATTAAGTAAAAATAAATGTGCTATATCCGATTTTAAATTCATTTATAAACAATGGTTTAAAATGGTTGTGTGCTGAATGATATAGCACAAATTACCGCGCTAAAACTTTTGCAATTTCTTATAAAAGTATTGTTTGTCGGCCTGTATGGGGTGCTAGGGGGCGCATGTCGTTCCGACCATTTATCTCACGTCATTTTTAAACCGATAATCGCACCGATGAGTAGGCAGAGGAAGAAGACCCTTGGGATTGTGATGGGGTCTTGAAACAGGATCATGCCCATGATGATTGTGCCAGCCGCGCCAATCCCGACCCAGACAGCATAGGCTGTGCCGAGTGGAATGCCGTTCATTGCTTTGGCAAGAAAGGCCACGCTTAAAACCATCGCAATGACGGTTATGCAGCTTGCGCGAAGATTGGTAAAATTTGCTGAATATTTTAGGCCGATAGCCCAGACGATTTCAAACAAAGCTGCAGTGATTAGATATATCCAAGATAAAGACATTTTAGACCTCATTATATTTTACGTTATACAATAAGCGTCGTCTTGTCTTAATCGGGTACGGCGCACCTCGTCCGATAGTTCTTTAATATTAGCACAACCTAATGATTTTGGCAAATTATTGGGGGGTATGTTTAGTTTTTGTTATTTTATGGCGTGCTATACTATGGGGCATGAGCCGCAATTATTGAGGATAGCTTTTGCGTATTGTTTCGTATTTACTATGTTTTATTCTGTTTATAGTGCGCTTTGTCGGTCATATGGTGCTGGTTTTTATTTCTTCATCACTGGCGACATTTATCGTTTCATTATCTTCTTTAGTTAATAACCTCTTTGGAATAAAAAATTTTTGGAATGGTTATATTAGTCTGTTGATTATGGGGCACTTTGTTGTGTTGCCAGCGCTCATTGCTTATGGAATTTTGACTTTTATATATAGGGACAAGTTTAAGCTCGTGGGTTTTTTAATCTTGGCGACGACTTTGTCAGGTTTATATGGCGCTTTTTTTACTTTTGGCATGGGGGGAGATGCTCTTCATCCAATATTATATCTTTTTATTTTTACCGGTTTTTTCACGGGATTGTTTCACTATTTTCTTATTCGACGCTCTTTTGGTGTGGGGGAGGTTGAAAAGAAATGGCTTTCCATTGTTACGGCAACTGTGCTGGTTAGTTTTGTTCTGTTTGTTGGCGTAAAACATGCTTGGTTTTATTATCAGAATTCATATACGCCGCTTGACCGAGATTGTCGGCGCGCGCCTAATCTGGAGTGTTTGCAGGAAAACTTAGCGCAGAAGGTGCAGTATCCCAAAAATCCAGCTTATATTGGTGATCTGATTTATGTTCTGGCGCGGGCTGATTTACCAGATGCAGCGCGAAAGGTGGCTGATAAATCAGGGCAAAAAATTGAGTATACAAGCGGCGTGGCACGCGTGGTGGCAGAGCTTGTCTACCATAAGGCTATGCGGAATCCTGAAATAGCCGTTTCTCTTGATTTTGTTGATGAGTGGTCAAAACGTTTGGCCAGTGTCGAAGATACACGTAGCTATGAGCTGCTGAACTTATCTGTGTATGGTGAGATAACAAAGAAATTGCTTCATCCAATGGGCTCGTTAGATGAGCGTTATATTCGAGAGCTTTACGAAGGTGCGGTGAAAAGTGATGGGGAGATTAATACGACTTTAGAGAAATACGTCAAGCTGCGCATCAAAGAGGTTTTAGATAAGCCTTTTAAAGACCCTGTACCATCATTGGTTCATGCGGCATCTCTTCTAGTGTCTATTGGTGATGTTGCGGCAGCGCGTGAATTTTACAATGAGCACCTAAAAGATATTCGTGTGCCCGATGACCGTACAGTTAAATTGCTTTTAGATTTAAATGAATATGATACTGCTTTAGAAATGGCAAAAGAGGCTGAACGTAAGAATAGCTCACTCTATAGGCTTGTTGATATGCTTATAGAGCGCGGGGATATAGATAGGGCACGTTTATATGCAGAACAAATTGATGGCGCGGAGGATCTTGCAAAATCGGCAAGTAATTTAGTCTTTATTGGTGATCTGGCGGAAATGTATCATCGCCTAGCTTTGCAAGATAAGGCACGTTTGCTTGCAGATCACTACTATGAATCGCGACGTGTTGCCCCAAATGCGCGTCAGTTTGATGTCGGGGTAATTACGGTTTACCGTAAGGCAGGGGAAGATGATATCGCGCGGAACTTGGTGATGGATCTACTTGGTCATTACGAAAGGAAATGTGTTATTGACCACAGAATAGGTGGGCAAGCTCTTGCCGAAGAACTTGTTCTGCTGGGTATTGATGAAGCTATGTGGTTGAACTATACGCAAAATTGTTCTGCACATTTGGATAGGCATGCTTGGTTAGAAATAAATACGCATTTAGTGCGCTTAGGGCAGAGGGAAAAGCTAGATGACATTACGTGGAGGAGTATGGAAGATAAAATCTATGCATATTCGGGGCTGGCTGCGGTATATTTCAAATCGGGATATATTGATGAGGGAACTGATATGCTGGCAGAAAATATTGAAATAGCAGAACAAGCGCGCAATATAAATCAGATTTGTAATATTGCGGCTATGGCGTATTATTCGGGGCGTCAGGATTATGTTGAGACGCTATTCGCGAAGTCTTTAATGCTTATAGAGAGACAAAACCGTGAAAGAAAACCACCGAGAAGTTCTCACAAGAAAAATAAGAAGCGAAAAATCGTTGAGAATAGTCGTAAATATATGATTTATAATCAATATCTTGATGTTGCAGGATGCTTTGCGACGCTGAAATCAATGGCGCATTAGTTTTTACATTTTCAACCCATGCCAAGTCACGGTTTGTTCTGCCGAGTTTTCTAGACGTGTTGTGCTAATCCCGTGTTCTTCTAGAATGGATTTTATTAATTCTGCGCTTGGTTTAATTGAGCTGTTAAAGGTGAGGGGCTGTCCTGATGTGATGTGCATTTGGGTGTCGGCGATGCAGAAGGTCATATCTTTGGTGGCGATTAGGTTTTGGGCGACGATGATGCAGTTGTCGTGCTTGACGATTTGTGGCGCGTAGCGCCATGCTTTGGCATCAAATGTGCCATATGGGGCAAGGTCGCGGGCGATGCGTTGCATGAGATTTGTTGCGAAGGCGGCCTGTAATTTTGTGTTATAGCTGCCATGTATTTTTTTGGCATCGGTGCAGCTATCATAGGTGATGACCATGTCGCTGTCCTGCGGTAGGGCGCGAAGACAATTTGTTATGAGGGCGATGAAGTCATCCGCGGGGAAGCCTTGATGCGGGCTGCAGGTTAGGTTCATGGCTGTGCCGCCGAGCATGACGGCGAGGGCGCGTTCATTTGAAATGCTGTTAAACGCTTGTTTCAGGTCGGATTTAAAGAAATCCGCGGCTATGCTATTGGCTTTGATTTGTGGTATGTGCGTTTTAATGACCGCGCATGCAGTTTTTAGATAGTCATGGTTAATATCGACAGGGTGGTAGTTTGAGGCGTTTATGGCCTGTAGCAATGGAATGGCTTTGTTTTGTACACTATCGCGCGTGCCGCAGCCGAGGTCGATAAGGCTGTTATAAGTGGGGAGGTTGCGCGCCATATCCATGATCAGACGTTGTTCATCACGCGGAATATAGTAATGGGCGCAGCGATTGAAGACATCCGCAAATTTCTCCGCGCCGCGGACGGGATCGCTTGGGTGGTGCGGTGATGAAAACATATATTTGCCCATATGTGCCTGTTTCGCACCTGTAAACAGGGCGATGGTATCATCAGCGAAATCTGATTTTTGCATTGTGATTTCAGACATGATTAACCTCAATTTTATCGGCATTGTCCCATGCGGCATTAAACAATGCGGTATTTAGGGCGACAACGGCGGCGCTGTGGAGGACGATGACTTCGACATGGCGGCCTTTGAATGTGATGACGGCGAAACGGTCGCCATAGGCGTAAAAAGCGTTATCGCCTTCATTCTCGTTCTTGAAGGCGCGGTATTCTGCATATTGCGGCGCTTTTTTTGGACTGTCTTTTTTGGCGATAATCGCGCGGCATGTAATGTTGTCTAACGCGGCCATGCGGGTGATATGGGCGTGCACAAATTCATCGCCTAAAGGCTCATCAAATAGGGCTTCGTTGACGTTATAGGTGATGATCTCTGATGGATTGTTTTTCAACGTCTCATAAATATCATCGACAAATTTGCGCAGTTCAGCGCGGCCGCGATAGGTTTTAACAATGACACCCGCGGGTTCAATGCCGCCAAGCTCTGTAAAGCGGTAACCTTTCGCATTGAAATAGCGGATGATGGGTGTACTATGTTTGTCCGTAACTAGGGTTTTGCCGCTGATCAAATTATGGATGAGGGTGCGTGATAACCCGGTATTCTGCGCCATTTCTTCCATTGATATATTGAGATAGCCAAGGCAGCCACGTATTTGCGCCGGTGTTAAAGTCATGATACCCATCCTGTTGTTATTATATATATTATAGGTTGTGTTATTCTTTGGTACATATATTGGCTATGGAAAATTAAATCAAGACAAAAAGTTCACAAATCTAAACAATATGTATAATAATTGTTGACATAAGGCTTGGTGGCTGTTAATTAAAATGCACACACAAAATAGTAGCGTAGAGGCTCTCAGCTTCTACGCTTTCTTTTTTTATCTACTTTTCTTAAATATCTAATGTGTAGTTTTTACGCATGTCGAGCACACCATCGCGCTCACGTTCAATATAGGTGGCGATTTCGGGTAATGCTGTTTCCGCAAAGACCTGCGGTAAGAATGATTTTTTATGGGTGAGCGGTACGCCACAGGCGGCAACGTCGGTTGCCATGCGAATTTGGTTTTTCGGGTCAGGGATGATCCAGCTTATACTGCCAGGGCATTCATGGGTGTTGGTGTATACAAAACCATCATAGCCTTTTTTCAGCAGTAATTTGGTAAGGCGTTCCGCCGCCCAAAACTCACCTGAGCAATCGGTTAATTTATAATGCGCGTATAGGGCGCTTGGATATTCAGTTGCTATGTGTTTGATATGCGCCTTGTCTTTGCATATGGGGTGTTTGGCGCGTTTATCCTTTGCGGCTTTAACCCAATCGGCTTCATCCTTTGATATGATGTCCCATTGGTTCAAGTGCTTGATGATGTTCCAAAGTGGGTGGATTTTAATATCAGGAATGCCTAGGGGATTTTTGACGTTTAGGATAACAGGATAGACTGTGCCGCCACGATAATTTTCGTCATCAATCACTTTGCCTTTATGGTAGCCGCTAAATAAATTACCGACATTTACATCGCCAAAATGGCTGAACGGAAAAAAGTTGGATTGGCCGATATCTGTGTGCATGCCGTGATATTGAACGAGGGGATAGCCGCGTTTATCACAAACAACTGACCCTTCAAACCACTGCAGAAATTCTTGCGCGGCATCGTTGCCTTTACAGATACGGCTTTGCGTAGGTGCAATTGACGTGCGGTTGTAAATATTGGTCACTTTGCCGTTTAGATGCTGCATGTTTTTTCTATTTTTCTTGTTATGCGTAAGCTTTGTAAATTATCACCCGCATGGTTATATGTCAAATTTAATTGACATATTTATGGGGACTGCTATGCTCGGTTGTAATTATAAAAAAGGGTACGCTAATGAGTGATCAGAACAGCCAATATGATGAAGGTTTTGTCGATGTCGGTGATGGGCATCAGATTTACTATGCGCAGCATGGTAACCCTGATGGTGTGCCGATTGTTTATGTGCATGGCGGCCCTGGGGCGCGTACATATCCATCTAATGCCGCTTTGGTGGATTTAACAAAATATCGCTTCATTCGTTTCGATCAGCGTGGCACAGGGCTCAGCAAATATGTCGATCAATTAAAAGGCCAGACCATTGCTCATCAAGTGCAAGATATGGAAGCGCTCCGCAATCATTTGAATGTCGATAAATGGGTGCTGTTTGGCGGGTCATATGGCACGACCTTATCCACGCATTACCGCATTGCTTATCCTGAAAATGTATCCGCGCATGTGATGCGTGCGATTTTCTTTGGGGATGAAGCGGGGGCGCGTCATATTGCCGAAGGTGGCGGTTATGGCGCCGCTTATGCAAGACATGCAGGCACAAGCCATGAGGCAACTTTGGTTGACCCATGGCTAGATTACGCGAATTATCCAGAGCAAGTTGACCCTGCGCTCAAACAGGCTGATTTTATTACGGCTTATAATCAATTGATGAATTTCGGCGACCCTGCGGTTGAGGAAAAGGCGGGATTATATTTTGACCGTATGGATACGGCGATTGCGACAGCACTGCCTAATGCGGCGTTAATTGGCGCACTGGATGAAACGCCAGAAGAAAGCATCAATTTAACGCGTCTGTTTTTCCATTATGCCTGCCATGAATTCAATGCGCATGGGCAGAAGAATATGATCGCGGGCTTAAATGCCACATCCGAAATTCCAACGACATTAGTTCATGGTAAGCGTGATTTTATATGCCCTGTCCGTAATGCGGAGGCCGTGAAGGCACAATGTCCAAATGTTAATGTCATTTTGGTTGATGATGCAGGCCATAGCTTGGCTGACCAACCGCTTCAGACAGCCGTCACGAAAGTGCTTAAGGGGCTAACAAGTGGATAAGATTGCTATTTACATGACTGCGC